>CAYXEW010000043.1:0-20667 GCA_964464115.1 uncultured Verrucomicrobiota bacterium | reverse complement strand
TATCTCCCTTGCACGATCAAGGGCACAGGCGCATCTCTTGGCGCACCAGATTCTGAGAATTGCAGGATGTCTTGTGCTTTGCTGGAAATGTTGGAAAATTGCGGATCGAAGGGTCGGAAACATCTCGTAGCGATATTTTCTGGGTATGGATAGGGAGAGATTGGGGGTGTAAGAGTAGGTGTACGAGTACGGGATTCGATGATGAGATCACAGTTCGACCATGAAGACCTGAGGGTGTCCTCGCCGATGCCGTGCGAATGCTCGTGGCGTGGAAATCGCAAATAACGTACTCGTATCTCCCTTGCACGATCAAGGGCACAGGAGCATTTCAAGACCCTGGCGTTCCATAGGCGGGGGATCATTCATCAACCTGCTGCATCCCCGAAGCCATGGTATCATTTCACAGTTTTGTGAATAAAAAAGGTTATACGGCCTTAAAGCATATGGAGCCATTGTGTCCGCCAAAGCCGAGGGAATTGCTCAGGCATGCGCGGATCTTTTTTTCACGCGCTTCATTGGGCACGTAATCGAGGTCACATTCGGGATCGGGCGTTTCGTAGTTAATCGTGGGAGGCAGTACGCCGTGTTTAATGGCCAGCGCACAGGCAATACCTTCCACGCCGCCGGCGGCCCCCAGCATATGCCCCGTCATAGACTTGGTTGAACTCATGGCCGTCTTGCGAGCCGCTTCTTCGCCCAGTGCTATTTTCACAGCCTTGGTTTCGCCCTTATCATTGAGCTGGGTACTGGTACCGTGCGCATTGATGTAATCCACTTCAACGGCCGACACCCCGGCATCTTCATAGGCCATTTTTATGGCGCGGGCGGCGCCCCTGCCCTCGGGATCCGGCGCCGTAATATGGTGGGCATCACAGGTCTGGCCAAAACCGGCCAACTCACAGTATATATCTGCCCCGCGCGCTTTGGCGTGCTCATATTCTTCCAGCACCAGAATGCCGGCGCCTTCGGCTATAATAAATCCGTCGCGGCCCGCATCGAAGGGTCGGCTGGCTTTAGTCGGTTCATCATTGCGGGCCGTACTCAAAGCCTTCAGCGCACAGAAGCCGCCAATGCCAAACTCACAGAGCGGGGCTTCGGTGCCACCGGCAACGACCATATCCACCTCTCCGCGCTGGATCAACCGCAGGCCGTCACCAAGCGAGTGAGTCGCAGAAGCGCAGGCCGTTGTGATACAGTAATTGGGCCCCTGCAAATTAAATTCAATAGCGATATGACCCGCCACGATATTGGTGATACACTTCGGTATCATAAAGGGGTTCATGCGACTGGGCCCTTTTTCAAACAGAATTTTGGCCTGGTCAATAAAGACTTGCAATCCTCCGACTCCGGAAGAAGCAATAACGCCGGTGCGCGTCGGGTCTTCCTTTGAAAAATCAATGCCGGAATCCGCGACGGCAGAGCGGGCAGCGGCAATACCGTAAATGGAAAACAGATCGAGCTGGCGCTGCTCCTTTTTGCTGAATCCCGCATCGATATCAAATTCTTTAACCTCACCGGCCACTTTAGAAGAATATTCGGATACGTCCATCCGAGTAACGGCACTAATGCCGGACTCTCCACTGATGAGGCGATTCCAGAATATATCCTTCTCGCAACCCAGCGGTGAAACCATTCCTACGCCTGTAACAACAACTCGTCTCGCACTCATTTCATACCCCGTATATGTGCTTCAAAAATAAAAAAACCGAGGGCCGTCCCAGCGAAGGCCCTCGGTTGACATGTCATACAGTCTTACTCTTCGCCATAACCTTTTTCTTTAAGGTATTCGATCACAGCGCCGACATTGGTCAGCTTTTCAGCATCTTCATCCGGAATTTCAGCTCCGAATTCTTCTTCAAAAGCCATCACCAATTCGACCGTATCCAGCGAATCAGCACCCAGATCTTCGATGAACGATGCCTCCGTTTTCACCTGATCGGCATTCACGCCGAGCTGCTCAATAATAATGTCTTTTACTTTATCTTCTAATGCCATTTCTACTTCCTCCTGATCTAGTTATCAGGTCACCATTCCACCACATACCGTGAGGACTTGACCTGTTACATAAGCGGCATCATCTCCCGCTAAGAACGCTACTACATTGGCTACATCTTCCGGCTGACCAAAACGGTTCAGCGGTATAGCCCCCAACATCTTTTCTTTTACATCTTCCGGCAGCACTTCCGTCATTTTGGTGTTGATGAACCCAGGTGCCACCGCATTGACCCGTACATTTCGCGAAGCCAGTTCCTTGGCTGTCGATTTGGTCAGGGCAATGACGCCGGCCTTGGAGGCCGCATAATTACATTGCCCCGCATTACCGATCAAACCGATAATCGATGCGACATTGACCATGGTGCCGCCGCGCTGTTTCATCATGAATTTGCCGACGGCCTTGGTAAACAGAAAGGTGCCCTTGAGATTGACATTGATCACGGCATCCCAGTCGGCCTCGGTCATGCGCGCGATAAACGTGTCCTTGGTAATGCCGGCATTGTTAACCAGCACGTCAATCCGCCCGCAGGTCTTTGCTATTTCAGCAACGGTCGACTGCACAGCTTCGGCATTGCTGACATCGACGCTGTAGCAATCGACTTCAGCGCCCAGCTCTTTGGCCTTGGCTGCGGTCTCTTCCAGCCACTCCTTCTGCAGGTCACAGAGCGCAAGATCGGCACCTTCGCCGGCCATTTTTACGGCAATAGCCTGTCCAATGCCCCGGGCCGCGCCCGTAATCAGTACCTTTTTACCATCAAACTGTCCCATCTTAAAAATCCTTATACTGTTTTAAGCGCCGCGGCGGTTTCCTCCGCCTGATTCAGCCCCTGTATGTTAAACAATTGTGAGCTCTTGTCAATACGCTTGATGAGCCCAGTGAGCACATTTCCGGGGCCGCATTCCACCACCTGCTCTACCCCACTCTGCACCATGTACTGAACGGATTCAACCCAGCGAACAGGAGATACGATTTGTTTTACCATACCCTGGCGTATCGACTCCGGATCGCCATGCGGCTCAGCCGTGACGTTTGACAGTACAGGAATTGCTGGTTTTTCAAAGGGAATACCGCCGATAAATTCCTCGAACTTATCGGCAGCCGGCTGCATCAGGGATGAATGAAAGGCCCCGGCCACATTCAGTTTCAAGGCCCGTTTGGCCCCCATCTCTTTTGCCTGGCTTTCGGCCCCGGCAATGGCCTCTTCAGTGCCCGAGAGGACAGTCTGCTGCGGAGAATTTAAGTTGGCAATCTCAGATCCGCTTTGGGCGCACAGCTCCTGTAGCTGCTCCAGATCCATACCCATCACACTCAGCATACCCCCTTTATTCAGCTCGCAAGCCTCCTGCATGAATGTGCTGCGCGCCTTGAGAAGTTTCAGTGCATCTTCAAATGTCAGCACACCGGAGGCATAGAGGGCTGCGTATTCGCCGGAACTCAGCCCCGCCGTCATCGCAAAAGCGGAAACCCCGCGCATTTTGAGGGCCTCCAGAGCCGCAACGCTGGCGACAAAAATGGCGGGCTGTGCGTGATTTGATTGAGTCAGCTCTTCAATGGGGCCCTCCATACAGATATGTTCCAAGTCATATCCGAGCACCTCATTGGCCCTGGTAAACAGCTCTTTTAAAGACGGGTCCGATGCTGCGAGATCTTTTCCCATTCCAACAGCCTGTGCGCCCTGGCCAGGAAATACAACAGCACAATTTTTCATGACTTACTCCATTCCATTAAAGTCGAGCCCCATGTAAACCCGCCACCGAAAACGATAAACAGGATCGTGTCACCGGCCTTGACGCGGCCGTCTTTAACCGCTTCATCAAGGGCGAGCCCTATCGAAGCCCCCGAGGTATTGCCATATTTATCCACATTGATAACAAATTTATCGAGCGGTGCCCCGAGGCGCTGACCGACTGCCTGAATGATCCGCATATTGGCCTGATGCGGGATTATCCAGTCCACCTCTTCAATATTGACTCCGGTTTTTTCCAGCACGGAGAAGGCGGACTGGGTCATATTCGTCACGGCGTGTTTGAAGACTTCGCGGCCGTTCATTTTCACAAAGTGCAGGTGTTGATCAACCGTTTCATGGGTGGGCGGCATACAGCTCCCGCCGGCGGGGACACCCAACAGGTCACTTAGCGATCCGTCCGACCCCATCACCGTGCCGCGGATGCCCCCGGACTCACAGGGCTGCAGGATAACGGCCCCGGCACCATCACCGAAGAGCACGGCCGTATTGCGGTCATCCCAATCGATAATGGATGACATTTTTTCAGCACCAATGACCATCACCGTATCACAGGCCCCGGCAGCGATGCTGTTACGCGCCACATCCAGCGCGTAGATAAAACCGGAACAGGCAGCCTCCAGACCCATGCAGCAGGCGTTGACAGCACCGATTTTTTCCTGCACCAGGCAGGCCGTATTGGGCCAGGGTTGGTCGGGTGTGATCGTAGCGACAATAATCTGATCGAGGTTCTCTGCATGCAGTCCGGCGTGCTCGAGAGCAGCCCTGGCGGCTGCGGCCGCCATATCAGAGGTGGTCTCATCATCGGCAGCGATGTGACGCTCTTTCATTCCGGTCCGCGAAACGATCCACTCATCGCTGGTATCCACCAGCGATTCAAGCTCCTGATTGGTCATAACACGGTCGGGAGCATAGGAGCCACAACCGGTAATGGTAACTGATCGGATCATGTTGTCATCCATGCTAAAGCCTTTCGCTTTCGTGCCAACCCTGTTTCATGCCGGCCAGCATTTCAATAATTAAATGGTTGATTTGATGGTGTACTGATTCCGCCGCGACACGGATACCGTTAAAAACGGCTGTCGGTGAAGAAGAGCCGTGACCGATAATACATACACCGTTTACCCCCAGAAGCGGTGCGCCGCCATATTTCGCCGGATCTGTTTTTTGTTTGATACTGCCGATGGCCCCTTTCAGCATGAGGGCTCCCAGCGTGCGCCACGGGTTTTTGGTAAATTCTTTTTTCAGCCAGGAACTCATCGCATGCGCGGCACTTTCGCTGGTCTTGAGCACCACATTACCGACAAACCCGTCACACACCACGACATCGGTATTGCCCTCAAAGAGATCATGCCCTTCGACGTTGCCGATAAAGTTCAATGGTGAAGCGCGCAGTTTCTGCAGCGTTTCCTTTGTAAACACATTGCCCTTCGACTCTTCCCCGCCAATGCTCAGCAGCCCGACTTTCGGCGGATCAATGCCGAGGATTTCGCGGGCATAGATGCTGCCCATAACGCCAAACTCAACGAGCATATTGCTTGTACAGTCAGGATTCGCTCCTGCGTCAATCAAGATAAAAGGGCCTTTCATCGTGGGCATCACGGTAGCAATGGCGGGGCGTTGCACACCATCGAGCGTGCGCAGTTTGAGTGTTGTGGCGGCCACCGCCGCCCCCGTGTTGCCCGCCGAAAAAACGGCATCGGCGTCACCGTTTTTGACGAGATCAATAGAAAGACTAATAGAGGAACGCTTTTTCTTTCGAATGGCGCTGGCCGGCGCTTCATCCATGGCCACCACCTCATCGGCTTCGACCAATTCAATTTTGCCGGCAACCGAGGAGGCAGATGCCTTATCCAGCTCAGCCTGTACCCGCACGCGGTCGCCCACTAGATAAAGTTTTTGTATGGAACTGATCGCACCGGCCGCCTCTACGGCGCCGGCGACAATATTTTCGGGGGCATAGTCCCCCCCCATGGCATCTACAGCAATGCGCATGACGGGTTACTCATCAACGCCGATCGTCAAAACTTGGCGGTCACGATAATAACCGCAAGACGGGCATACGCGATGAGGTTCCTGGGGTGCGCCGCACTGCGGGCACTCTTTCGCCTGGACAATCTTCTTTTTATGTGACCTGAAACGGCTCTTAATCCGGCTGACGGATGTCTTTCTCTTTGGTGTTGCCATTTGTTCTATCTCCCCACCCCGGCCTCAGCCGGATCATTTGAGTTTTAATTTATCAAGTTCATCCCAGTGCCCGCGACCCTGCTCCGGTTCACAGGAACAGGAGCCCGCTTTCAGATTCTTGCCGCAAACAGGGCACCGGCCCGCACAGTCCCGCGAACAAAGCGGGTAATGCGGCATTTCCAGTAAGACAGACTCCCTCAGGTCGTCTGTAATATCCAACACGTCAGCGGCAATGCTGTCAATCTCGTAAGCGCGTAAGAATGCCGGTTCCCTGACTGTTGTCGAGAAAAAAACACCACATCTTGCGCACTCCATTTTCAGTGTTGCGGCGACGGCACCTTTTACTATTAATTGGCCGGAAACACAGTCGGCCCGTAGGTTATACGTCAAAGGCCCCAGAGCCTCTGCGTCCACACCATCCAGCCCCAGTACGGCCGCCTCTTCGGCGCCTTCATAATCAGCGCCCTGATCAGCTATTTTCGCCAGGTCAATTTTCATAGTGCTTCGCTGCCAAGTGCTAAGTTCTTCGTGTTTTGCTGGGTGTACTCCCGGCTATCAGTTGGATTTCAACCCGTTACCCGATTATGCCGTTTCCAATTTCTTTTTAAAGGCCTTCAGGGTTGCCGGGGGCACAAAAGGCTCGATGTTCCCGTTCAACTGGGCAATTTCCTTGACGGTGCCCGAGCTCACATAGCTGTACTCCTCTTTGGGCATCAGGAACATCGTCTCTATATCGGGCTCCATCTTGCGGTTGGAAAGGGCCATTTGAAACTCAAATTCAAAATCCGAAACGGCCCGCAGCCCCCGGACTATCACCCGCACACCCTTATCCCGCACATAGTTCACCAACAGCCCACTGAAGGCCTCCACCGCCACATTCTCCAATGAAGATACGGACTGCTCAATCAGGTCGATGCGTTCGGCCGTCGAAAACATAAGGTTTTTAGACGGTCGGTCGGCGACGGCAACGGTAAGGTGATCGAAAATTCTCGCAGCGCGCTGTATTACATCCAGGTGACCGTACGTCATGGGATCAAAGGTGCCCGCATAAATTGCTTTTCCACTCATATCAGTCTCCCGCAAAAAAGGAGAGCGTACTCTCCCCGACTTTCCTCGTTCTTATCAGGCTCCAGCCGGCCACATCAGCGATGACGCTGCCGCTTCTGTGTTCCGCGACGACGATACCATCTTTTTCCAGCATATGCTTTTCAGACAGGGCTTTCAAGACCTTTTCGTACCACTGCCCTTCGGCGGCGGGCTCGTAAGGGGGGTCCAGAAACACCAGACTAAAAGATGGTTTTGACGGCGCGGCACACAGGAACTGAAAGGCATCCCCGCGCATGATCTTAACAGAGTGATGGTCCGACAGCAGCGCCCGGACATTTTCATTCAGCACAGTCCAGGCGAGCGCATCTTTTTCCACCCACGTCACACTCGCGGCCCCTCGGCTCAGCGCTTCAAAACCCAAAGATCCAGAGCCGGCAAATAAATCCAGCACCCGGGCGTCTGCCAACACCGGTGCAAGAATATTAAAGAGACACTCCCTGAGTCGGTCTTTCGAAGGACGGACAGATCGCAGTGGAACCTTCAGTCTGCGCCCACCCAGCTCACCGCCTGTAATTCTCATGCCGGCCGATTTTTCTTTTTACCAATCAACTCTTCATACAGGGCCAAATGGGCCTGCACGGTAGAATCATGGTCAAACTCATGCCGCAACTTTGCCCGGCCTGCCCCGCCGAGCAGCCGCAGCAGATCATAATTTTTTCGCAGTTGCACAATATGGTCAGCCAGTCCCCTGCTGTCGCCGAGTTCCACCAGATAACCGGTCACCTCATGATCAACCAGCTCGGGCAGTCCGCCGACGCGGGTTGCAACGACGGGGCGCTTCCAGGACATGGCCTCCATAATCGTATACGGCTGGTTTTCAATAGTTGAACACATCGCCAGCATGTGAATCTGCCTCATGAATTCGGCGCTGTCCATATAGCCTGGACACGTTACCTGTTTGCGAAGTTTGAGACGCTTTATTTCTTGCTGCACTTCGTCAAAAAGCGGCCCGTCTCCCGCTATTAGAAAATGGATATCCCGATGCTGGTCCGCCAGAAGAGATGCCGCTTCCAGCAACATGGCATGATTTTTTTCTTCGCTGAAGCGGCCCATAAAGCCGACACAGAAAGAATCCGTCTCGTTAAAGACGGCATCGGTATCCTCTTCATCCGGGTAATCGGCCACGGCGAGGCCCGTGGGAATCCGGACCAGATGATCTTCCCGTATTCCTCTACTGTGCAACATATTTCGGTAATAAGTGGAAAGCGACACGACTTTATCCACATATTTCAGAGCCATACCGTCCACACACTCATGCACGCGCTCTTTTGCATCTTTTCTGAAGAGCCACCCGTGAACGGTTGCCACCACCGGAATACCAAACGTCCAGCGCGAAGCCAGGATACCGTGAAAATCGGCTTTGGGACCAATGGTGTGAAGTAGTTGGATGTCATACTGCCGTATCAGCAAACGGATATCACCTATGAGTTTAGACGAGAAGGCCTTGGCTGTTGGAATCAACCTGACGTCGATTTCATGCTCATGGAGCATCTGGCGCAGGGCGCTGTCTTTAAAGCCCAGGCGGACCTCTTCGATCAGCAGCACTGTCAGGCGGATATCCGGATTTGCGTTCAAAGATGTGATCAGATCAACGGTGGCCTTGTGAGCCCCGTATACTTTCGCGGTATCCTGCATTAAAATGGCAATTCTCATCATCAATTAACTATACAAAAGTAAACACTGTTTTAAGATGGTACCAACTCTGTAAACCGAAGTTTAGCAAATGGATCATTGTTTATCTATCATATCTGTCGTTTTAAATGAAGCGGGCCATTTATCCAAGCTGATAAAAGCGGTCGAACAGCTAGAAAACGGCGAAGACGTTAAGATCGAAACCATACTGGTGGACGGCGGCAGTACGGACGGTACGGCTGAGCTGGCGCGCGAACTGGGTTTCACCAAGATATCCGAATTACCTGGCGCGAACATTCCGGTATGCCGCAATGAGGGGCTTCGCCTCGCGGAAGGCAACTGGATCGCCTTCATAGACGGTGACTGCGCTCCCGGAAAAGACTGGCTCAATGAAGCGACCCATTGGCTGAAGCGAGAAAAAGAGCTCATCATGGGGTGGCCGGTGGTGCCACCGCCCAACGGCACGTGGGTACAACGCGCCTGGCATATACACTGGTCCAATAAAAACCCCCGTCTGGAGCAGTACCGGGGTGAAAACGTAGTGCAACACGATGCATTCAGGCTGATCACCACGCGCAACATGATTCTGCACAGATCGGTGGCGGACAAGCTGGAGGGTTTCGACGAAAATCTGCCGACTGGTGAAGACACCGATTTTGTATTTCGCGCCTACGCGCTGGGGATACGCGTATTAGCCATTCCGACCCTTGAGATGATCCATCACGGCGAACCCGCTACCTACCGGGAATACTTCAAACAGCAGGCCTGGCACGCGAATCGGGAAAGCTATAAAACGATTGCCAAAAAAAGCGGAGGCCGCTTTGGTGCGAACGCTCCGCTCTTTAC
The DNA here is from genome assembly GCA_964464115.1 of uncultured Verrucomicrobiota bacterium. Taxonomy (GTDB): domain Bacteria; phylum Verrucomicrobiota; class Kiritimatiellia; order CAYTQP01; family CAYXEW01; genus CAYXEW01. Next base: position 11,155 of record CAYXEW010000043.1, on the reverse strand, counting down.
ACTGCTGTACTTGATTTGCGCTATACTGTTATCTGCCGGACTACTCCTGGCACTCATTCAGGGAGCGCCGTGGTATTTGCTATGCTGCCTGCCGCTGCCCGGACTCATCGCCGCTCCCGCCGCCATGATTGCCCTGAAAGCCAAAAAGCCGCTCTCATTCCCCTTGCTTTTCGCCCTCTACGCTGGTTACGGCCTGGCCCGCGTGCTCGACCTCATCGGCTTTTACCGCAACAAGAAGAGCTGGAAATCAGAACACATAACCCAATAACGGAGCATATCAATGAATCTGACAGAACAAATTAGGCGGGCAATGAAGGAGCTGTTGGCTATGCGTCAATGGCCGAGAAGAGAAACAATCAAAATAAATAATATGGACGAATTTTTTCTCCACCTTTTGATCAAACCTGGGAACGTAATCTTTGACATAGGGGCTAACCATGGGACTGTTGCCGACTTTATGGCCCAATGCGCCGGGATCAACGGAAAAGTGGTGGCTTTTGAGCCTATCTGGAGAGTGTATGAAAGAATGTGCGAAAGAATACAGCAGCAATTTATCGCCAGAGCTCCCATCATTACCATGCCGCTGGGATTATCCGATAAAACTGAAATCACAGAAATTCACATTCCTGATAACGAAGACTGTCTGGCCAGTATAGCTCCTGTCTCAAGCAGCGACTCATCCAACATTCGAACGCTTAAATGCGGGATCATCACATTAGATACTTTTGTAGAAACCACAGGAATTCAGCAACCTCAATTAGTTAAAATTGACGTCGAAGGCGCAGAGTTCAGAGTGCTTAAAGGCGGTAAAAGGGTATTTGAACATGAACACCCACCTATCCTATTCACAGAAATCATCGCTCCATGGCTGAAAAATTTCGGGGATACCCCATGGGATATTTTGGGTTATTTGCAAAACCTCGGATACGAACATCTTTTTATGTGCGCCGATGGATTAGTTGAGCATAAGGCCACAGAAGCAACACCTTTCCCTAAGGCATTTCGTGATGGCTACAATGTTATATCCTTAGTGCCTGGCAAGCATGGGGAGATAAAGGATCAATTAATCAAATACCAGGCCCTTAATAAGCCATCTCTTCCACCGATGGATTCCGCTATAATAGCCAATGAGTAAGAATCGAATAGAATTGGCAACCAGACCTAAACCGGCAAGTCTTTAAAGCTGTAATATGATCGGTCATTTAAAGTCTTCTCATGAGGCATGAGCAAATAGTCAGTGTACGTCCTCGGCTGCTGCAGATCATCCGGGGCAATACGGAACAGTCCTTCCCTGCAGATAGCAAAGATATCATAATTAGCAGCAATGAGCTCTTTTGCAATTTCATTATGCCTTGCAACATTTGGAAGAATCTCACAAAGAATCAAGGGGCGATATTTAGCAATCATGCTTCGGCCACCTTTTAAAACACAGTCTTCATGACCCTCAACATCTACTTTGATAAATATCGAAGCACTATCGGGAAGTAAAGAGGCTAAATCATCTAGTGTAACTGTAGGGACCTTAACCATCTCCAAATCCGCTCCCTCCGCAAGATTCACACCCTCAGCAAGACTGGCTGTCGGTTCGACTTCTATTAGATGAGCATATTTGCGCACCGCAATTTCAGCACCATTACTATTGTCACTAACTGCCGCATTATTGAGATTAATATCTACATTATTAGCCCGCTGCAGCCTTCTGTTAGATTCAGCTAATGATGGAACTGGCTCAAACGCCTGAACCTGGATATCAGGCCTAACCTTTTTTGCCAGTACCGCATACATCCCAACATTCGATCCGACATCCCAAAAATAGTCAGCTTTATCTATGCATGCGCGCATCACGCTCCAGGAAGCAGGCTCATAACCAGAAACACCCTCCCACCAAAGCAATGTGCAAAATGAAATACCGCAATTGTGCGGAAACTTAAGCATTGCATCTTCATAATCTATAACACCGCCATTGACTCTAATTGTCCATGGCACGCGCTGCACAATATATCGAGAAAGTAAATATAGTGGTCTTATCATTCGTGACAACACGAATGAAATAATGGGCTTCTCCCTCCATCGCTTTAACAGACTTCTCATTTCATTACTCCCCAATTTTATTAAGCGACCAATCAACAATAGGCCTAAGTTGACCATCTCCTCTTACAATGATGTGAGGAGTTGATGGTCCCGGCATAATATCTAAACGCATGCAGCCCGCTAAGTAATCAAAATAGTGATTATCTGATCTTACAGCTATATCCACCATATAGGATGATGGTTGCAAATCTACGTCTGGCATAGCCAATGTGACCTGACTAAGCCCTTTCGGTAAAGTAAAATCTACACCCGCAACATCACTATCCCACGATAGAATCCTTGATCCTTCCATATTACATAGCGCCACACCAAATGCCACAGTCTTTCCTTTAAATTGACAGCGCAAATCCAAGGTAATACTCATTGGTTTACCGTGCTCAACCGTCTGACCTCCATTACACTGAACTCTCAGAAAGCGAATTTCTTCACCATTACCAGCATTGCGCGGAAGATCATCCAAGTTTACATCATGTGAAGACTCATTGGCATTGCTTTCTAGATAAGCCCGGACTATGGAATCCGTATCCCCTTCTTGCCTTATTAATCCCTTGTCCAGCCAAAGTGCTTTTGTTGTTAGACCTTTAACAGCTGACATATTGTGACTGACAAAAAGCACCGTGCGGCCTTCAACTGCTACTTCCTTCATTTTTCCAAGACATTTTTTCTGAAACTCTATATCACCGACCGCCAGCACTTCATCCACGATGAGGATTTCCGGTTCGAGATGCGCGGCTACGGCAAAGGCCAGTCGAACGGTCATGCCTGAGCTATAGCGTTTCACTGGTGTGTCTATATATTTTGCTATGCCAGAGAACTCTACAATCTGATCAAATTTTGCGCGAATTTCAGCCTTACTCATGCCCAGGATGGCCCCGTTGAGATAAATATTCTCGCGCCCGGTCAGTTCCTGGTGGAATCCGGTACCCACCTCCAGCAGGGCCGCAATGCGGCCCTTAATATTAATGCGCCCAGTCGTCAAACCCGTAACGCGGGAAAGTATTTTCAGCAAGGTCGATTTTCCGGCCCCGTTTTTTCCAATGATACCGAGGACTTCACCCTGCTCCACTTCAAAATTGATATCCTGCAGGGCCCAGACAAAATCTCCGGCGGTGGCATCGAGTTTATTAGCATCATGCACCTTTAATCCCGGATCTTCTCTACCCCGGACTTTGGCCCACCAGCGGTTGACATCGTGGCTCAACGTACTGCTGCCAATTACGCCAAGCCGATAGCGCTTCGACAGATTTTCAACATGTAAAACAATATCACTCACTGATTTTTACCAGTCACAATCAATATTCGACATAAACTAAAGGCACAACCGCAACCAAAATACGAACCGCAAATAGACTCAAATTTACGCAAATAAAAGATGAAGTTTAAAACCGTATATCAACGTATATAGCCTCTTCCTTACAAAAATGACAGATTCTGTGGACATGGGATTTATACGGTATCCATGAAATTCTTTTCCACGCGATTAAAAACGGCCATGCTTCCCGCCAGCAGAATCAATGTAAAAGCCAGACTGTACAGTAAATGGTAAAAATTCACAGTGCCGGCTCCCAAAAAGGCAACCCGAAAGGTTTCCACGATAGAGGTCATAGGGTTGGCAAGCACAAGCCAGCGATACTTCGGTCCCACCAGCGAAAGCGGATAGACCACGGGCGTTGCATACATTGCCAACTGCACGCCAAATGCCACCAACTGTTGTAAATCGCGGTAACGGGTAGTTAAAGAGGAAACCAGCGTACCGAAGCCGAGGCCGAGACCCGCCATCATGAATAACAACAACGGCGTTGTCAGAGCCCACCAGGTAATGCGCACATCGGCACCTTTCGCGAGGAAATAGAAGAGGAAGCAAAGATAAATAAAAAACTGAATAGCAAAACCGATGAGGCGGGATATGACAACCGATACCGGCACGGCCATGCGGGGAAAATAGACTTTGCCGAAGATATGGGCATTGCCGATAAACGTCTTGGACGTGGTGGTGAGACAGGTGGAAAAGTAGGTCCAGATCACATTGCCCGTCATGTAAAACAGGAATTGCGGAAGCCCATCGGTTGGAAGTTTAGCGACGCGGCCGAAAATAATCGTAAAGGTAATAGCGGTCAGAAGGGGTTGCAGCACATGCCAGAGAGGTCCCAGCAGCGTCTGTTTGTACTGCGCTACAAAATCCCGATGGACCAGCAACATGATGAGATCACGATACTGCCATAAATCGTTCAGGCGCAGCTCAAACAACCCGAGTTTAGGCTCCAGCACCTGATCCCACTGTTTATTCTGTTCTTTCATAAGGGCGCTGTATTACTGAAAAAAAGATCACATTGCAAGCTGTTCCCGTCGCATACTGCCTACCTGTTCAAGGATTCCTGTAAACGTTTCACGGCTTCTTCGCTCAAGTTCTGTGTCTGATCAATAATACTCAGCGGGCGGTGTTTTACCTCCCGGTAAATATGACCAATGTATTCACCCAGTATTCCAATACCCAGCGAAAGAACCGTCAGGTTCCACAGCAGCAGAACCAGCGTTGTTGTAACCCCCGGCGGCGGATTTGTTATAAACTTGCCCGCGACATAAAAAACAGTAGCCAGAATGGAAAAAAGGAGTATGACAAAACCGAATATAGTAAAGAGTTTCAGCGGTTTGGTTGAAAAACTGGTCACCGCATCGAGCGTGAACTGAAAACACCACCAGAAGGGCGCCTTGCTCTTGCCCCACTGCCTGGGCCGACGGTTGTAGGGTACCTGGCAGGTTTTATAGCCCACCCACTGCATCAGGCCGCGCACGTAGCGTTTGCGTTCGTTCAGACTGTTAAACGCATCGACCACCTTTCGATCGAGTAAACGAAAATCTGTCGCATTGGGCGGCAGTTCAATATCGGAACAATAGTTAATCAGATGATAAGCCGTTTTCGCCGCGAGCCCGCGGATCGCCACTTTGTCCTGACGGTCTTCCAGGATTCCGAGTACCACCTCGTACCCCTTCTCCCATTTTTCTATAAAAGCAGGTATGGCCGATGGCGGGTCCTGTAAATCGGAGAAAACATTGATGACAGCATCACCGGAGGCTAGACGCATGCCGGTTGTAATAGAAGCCTCCGCCCCGTAATTACGGCTGAATCGCACATATTTCCAGCGTTGATCGCGGGCACCTATCTCCTGAGCCAGCTCGCCCGTACGATCCGTGCTGGCGTTATCGACCAGGATCACTTCATAATCATACGGTATGGAAGCAAAGGCCTCATCTATTTCCTGCCGCGCACGCTCAATGTTTCCCTCTTCATTGCAGGCGGGCATCACAATGCTGATTATTTTTTTTGCCGAATCATTCATTATTATACTCTTCTGTTATGTAAAGATTACGCAACTCATCCTCTTTGTACGTCAGTGAAGCAAAGGAGTCTGAAATAGCGAAGCTCTTCAGGGGGCTGATGCATTCACTGAGGGCTGAAAAAGCACCGCCGGCACGCTGATGGTCTTCCACAACACAGACCTGCCGGTAACTCGAAACGAGCGCCTTCACGGCCTGTTCCGGCAGCGGCTTTACGCGGTAAAGGGCGTATACATCAGCCTGCTGTTTTTTGGCCTCAGCGAGCAGGTCGTCAGTGATTTTGCCAACAGTAATGAAGGCTGTTTCACTCATATCACCGTTTTTACCTCTTATACGGACGAGACCGTCCCCTTCAATCTGTTCGGGCGCTGCGCCCTCCCGGCCGATGCGGATATAGGCTGGGGCTTCACCACCCAGCACCTCGTCCAGCACTTTGGGCATAATCGCTTTTGAGAACGGCACGTACACGCTCATGTTGGGCAGTGCCCGCATCACGGCAATATCCTCGGTGGCGTGGTGCGTGGCTCCCAGCGATCCGTACATGAAACCGCCCCCGATGGAAATCATGGTGACCGGCAATTTATGATAACATACGTCATTACGTATCTGTTCCAGGCATCGCAGCGTGGCAAAGTTTCCAATACTGTAGGCAAACACCTTATAACCTTCCCGCGCCAGACCCGCAGCAACAGACACCATGTTCTGTTCTGAAACACCGGCATTCAGGTAACGATTCGGAAAGGCTTCAGCAAAATCCTCAATTACGGAGTAGCCCAGGTCTCCGACGACCAGGAAAATGCGGTCATCCTTCCCTGCGGCTGCCGTCAAATTTGCGATCAGTGTATTACGCATAACGTCTTCTCAGGAAATCATGATTCAATTTCTGCCAGGGCCCGGCTCAATTCTTCTTCTGTTCGGGGCGGCCGGTAATGAAACTCCAGCCGGTTCTCCATAAATGAAACACCCTTGCCTTTTACAGTGCGCATGATGACTGCATGCGGCCCCCCGGCATCACGCTTCAGGACATCATGCAGTTGCGCATGATTGTGCCCGTCGACCTCGTCGACGACCCAGTGAAAAGCCTGGAGCTTATCAACCAGCGGCTCTGTGTTCATGATATCTTTTGTAAAACCCATGGCCTGTTGCGTATTCGCATCAATCAGCAATCTGATATTTTTCAACTGATGGTGGCCGGCAAAGAGCAGTGCTTCCCAGTTGGACCCCTCATTGAGTTCCCCGTCACTGGCCAATACGTACACCTTCCAGGACGCTCCCTTGAGGCCTGCCGCATAGGCCTGACCGCACCCGAGCCCCAAGCCATGACCCAGCGAACCCGTCGACCATTCAACGCCCGGCACTAGGTGGCTGGCATGTCCCAGCAGCCGTGATTCTGACTGCCCATAGGAGGCGAGCTCTTCCACCGGAAAAAATCCGCGCAACGCCAAAGCGGCATAAAGCGTGGTACAGCAGTGCCCCTTGCTCAGAATAAAGCGATCGCGCTCTTCCCAGTCGGGCTTTTCGGGGTTGACCTTCAGCACATCGGTATACAGAACCGCCAAAGCGTCGGCCATCGAGAACGCACCGCCAATGTGTGATGCATTGGCTCGGTACACCATCTGGACGGCCTGTTTTCGGATGGCAGCAGCCAGCGCTATGCTGTCGTCATGGTTTTTCATTATTCCGCATCAGCCAACATGGATTTAACAGTTAATTCAAGCCCGGAATCCAAATCCATTTGAGGGACCCAACCGGCATCCCGCGTGAAACGCTCGATATCTGCGACGATTTCTCCCGGCTGATCCCCCCGCTGCGGTATTTCACCGATTCCGACGGAGCCGCCACCTCCTGTAAGAGACTCGACGGTTTCCACTATTTCTCTCAATCTGACAGGATCACCCGACGCCACATTGTACACACCCCGCACAGTGTCCCGCCGCAACGCTTCTGCCAATGCCCTGGAGGCATCATCGATATACAGGTAATCACGAGCCTGCTCACAAGACGTCATGGGAAAATGTTCTCCACGATGCAGGGCCTGAATTAACGAAGGAATCAGCCAGGGTGGTCGTTCACCCGGGCCATAAAGAGAGAAAAATCTTAACCAGCAGAAACGGATTCCCGAGGTGTCACAAAAGGAAGCGGCCGTCTGCCGGCAAAGGTCTTTGGCCTTTCCATAAAGTGTAACCGGACTCGCAGGACAGTCTTCTCTCACCCGGCCCTCAACGTTGCCGTATTCCGCCTGGGAACCGAGGCCCATAAAAACCCGCGCACCACAGCGCTCTGACACGGTCAGCAGTGTGACAAGAAAATCCAGATTGCCTGTCAGTTGAAAGATTTCATCCTTGTCGCGGGAGGTCACCCCCTGCCAACCCAGATGCGCAATCGCCTCCCAGGACTGGTTTCCCGTTACCGCCAGAACGGACGAACTGTCGTACGAATCAACTTTCAACATATCCACATCCTGCAGCACATCAGCGATGCGCGAGAGGTCTGAGCCCTCTCTCACAAGAATACTGACGTGCGCTCCCTCCTTTATCATAAAGCGCAAGAAATGCGATCCTATGAAGCCCGTTGCACCTGTAAGTAAAATATGCACTGCATCTATTCCCAGTCGTCCACTCTTATATGCTCTGCACACACACCGCGTGCCTTCAACTGCTCTCTGAAGCTCGCAATCATGGCCGGAGGACCCGATAAATAGAATACGGCCCGTTCCGGAGCCCTGAGCCTCGGCCATATTACATCAAGGCTGATTCTGCCGGCCTCAATCAGCACGTTGGAACCCGTTACTTCTATTGTCTGAACATCCTGTTCACTGAACAGATAAAGAAACGATGTTAAGAGTTTACCATCAATACATTTTTTTACTGTTTCCTGATAGATCAGTAAATCGGGGCGTTCGACACCATACGCGATATGCAAATGCCGTACGGCTTCCACGCTGGCCGGATCCTCCAGGAAGGCCGTAAAGGCTGCCATACCCGTTCCGCCGCCCAACAGGACGACTTCGTCATCCGGTTTTATAACAAAATCGCCATACGGCAGCTTCAGCCAGACACGACTACCTTCACAAAGTTCGGCCTCCATTCTGCGCGTATAGGCCCCCTTGACAGAATAAGTTATACGAACCTCGTCGCGCTCCTGGGGAGAACTCGCAATAGAAAAAACACGGGACTCCGGCCAACTGAAAGAGGGGTCATAATCAGCAAGCGTCAGGTGTGTAAACTGACCGGCCTTAAAACGCGGCACTTTTGTATCGGGTTTTAGAAGAAGGGTATAAACCCTGCGACCATGGTCATCCACCTTCTCAACGGTACACCTGATTTTTCTAGGAGTTGCCATAAATTTAACAGAAGACCTCAAAGGTGCGCAAAGACTTACTCATCAGCACCACTTAATATCAACCTATGGATACCCTTTTTAAGAAGCTTTTCATGAAAATTAATAATAAACCAAGAGGGGCATCCATTAACTTCATATAACTTAATAACTGAGCTTTATGTATAGGTAATATTTCCTGAACAGCCTTAAGCTCAACTATCAAACAATCATCAACAATGATATCCAGATAAAGCGATTCATCGAATACAAGCCCTTTATATTCAACAGAAACATCGACCTGATTCTGAGCTGGTATAGCTCTAAGCTGCAATTCTCGCATCATACATTTTTCATATATTGATTCAATAAGTCCAGGACCTTTATCCTTATGCACCTCTAGAGCCGCAGCTATAATTTCATAGGTATACTGGTGAGCTTTCTTATAATTCTTATGCATTATTTTCTAATCAGCTCCTATAGTAACAATCCCAAAATAAACATAAACCTTTGCTCGCTTGGCGGGCTTCTGTTACATCCGCTTAAAGAATTTTTCTACAACAGATTGAATATAATCAAGATGATGCTGAGTGAGTCCCGGATAGACTCCGAGGAAGAAGGTGTTCTCCGTGATATAATCCGTATTTTTCAGGTCACCGGCGACGCGATGCTCGATATTCATAAACGCCGGATGACGCAGGAGGTTGCCGGCAAAAAGTGGCCTCGTTTCAATTTTGTTCTCTTCGAGATAAGGAATGAATTCACTTCGTTGAAGACCGCCCGAGGCCCTCATAGAAAGCACGTAACCGAACCAGGAGGGGGCGGATTGCGGAGTGGCGTGAGGTAGAATAAAAAACTCTTCATAGGGTTTAAAAATCTGTTCCAGGACTTTGTGATTAGCTTTTCTCTTTTCAATAAACTTAGGGAGCTTTTTCAGTTGGGCACAGCCCACCGCAGCCTGCATGTCCGTTACCTTGAGATTGTAGCCGATATGGGTGTATACATACTTATGATCAAAACCCATAGGCAGAGTGCCGAACTGCTGGGTAAAACGTTTGCCGCAGGTATTGCTCTCGCCTCCCGCGCAATAACAGTCCCGACCCCAGTCCCGGAATGACCGGGCAATGCGGGCCAGCTCTTCGTCATCTGTAGCCACGCAACCACCTTCCCCCATTGTCATATGATGGGCCGGATAAAAGGACACGGTCGAAAGGTGTCCAAAGGTCCCCGTGAGTTGACCGTTGTAGACAGATCCCAAGGCATCACAATTATCTTCCACCACCCATAGATCATGACGTTCAGCGAGGTCCATGACAGCGGACAGGTCAAAGGGATTACCCATGGTGTGGGCCATAAAAACGGCCCTCGTTTTATCGCTGACCGCTTCGGCAAGTCGGTCAGGAAGCGCATTGTAATCACCCAGCCCCACATCGACAAAGACTGGAATCAGGCCATTCTGCACAATAGGCGAAACGGTAGAGGGAAACCCGGCGGCAACGGTAATTACTTCGTCACCGGGCTTGAGCCGTTTATCTCCGAGTTTGGGCGAGGTCAGTGTCGACAGTGCAACGAGATTGGCAGAGGAACCGGAATTGACGAGAATGGCATCTGACACATCAAAGAAATCGGCCAGTTCACATTCAAGTTCTTCGGCATAGCGCCCGGCGGTCAGGAAGAAGTCCAGGGAACTGTCAACGAGTGTTGCCAGCTCATCGTCATCAAATACCCGACCGGCATAGTGCACCAGATCTTCACCTGGCACAAAGGGCCTGTCTGCAAACTTGGCCTTCCAGTAGGCTCGCACCTGTTCCAAAATTTCTTTGCGAATCGTATCAGCATTCTTCATTTCAAACTTTCTTTATAGCCATAAAAAACACAAAGCGTCTTGTTATAAACCGCAAATAGACACAAATGTACGCAAATGCTTTAATTGATAAGTGATGAATGTTTATTGATGGTATTATCCTCAGTCAATCACCATTCAACAATCATTTATCAATTGCATAGAATTACTCTGTTTCTTCTTTGTTATTTTTTTCTTACAAGGAGGCAACAGAGGAAAGGGAGGGGGTTAATAGTGCCTGGTTCTTGGTGTCTGATGCTTAAATCATCCCTTGTTTCTTTATCGTCATCCTGCTCGTAATCGTAATCCACTTCCATCATTCTGCCACACAAACAACCAGGAACGACGAACTGCGCACCGACTTCTGACCTCTGTTATCTCTTCGTTCAGTTACACCTCTATCGCCACGAGAAACACAAAATTTTTATAAATTTACCGTATATAAACGTATATAAACGTATATAACGTGTTTATCAGTTATGAGTTATTCGTTACCTGAAATCATATATAAAAGCCTCATCCGCAGAATCTGTGGGCAGATTCTGGCTCCGGGAGGCTACCCATGGT
>CAYXEW010000042.1:0-20716 GCA_964464115.1 uncultured Verrucomicrobiota bacterium | reverse complement strand
GTCAGAACCGATTTATATATGTCCATATACGTTCATATACGGTTGAAAAATCTTTCTTATTGAACCGCACATAATCGCCAATAGACTCAAATGGGGAAAATAAATTTATTTAACTACGAAAGGCGCGAAGTAAAGCCGGGGCTATGAACCGGCTTCTTTTTTAAGCCGCCCCGCAGGGTCGGCTTTACTGGTCCTCTTCTGCTTTTTGTGAATTTTCGTGTTTCTTGTGGCTATAGTCCTCTTCTCCCTATTCCTTTCCATATACGCCTGCCTGTGCGTGCCGCACGCAGACACGTTCATATACGGTTGAAAACTTTTTCTTATTTAGCCGCGAGAGAACTCAAAGAAACGCAAATGTAAAGGAAATGAATCATGAGGTATACATGGCTGGGCATACTCAGCTATTCGGGGCCCCTCAGGGTTTTTCTTGCCGAAATCTGGATTTTGGCAAGTGTCTGCACAGCAGCGAATGGTGTCTGTTCCCGTCCGCTGGAACAGACACTATTCGCTGATGTTATAGAGATAGTACACGCTTTCCACGAAATAGTACGAAAAGCCTTATAAATGAAACTGTTATCATCAGGGAACACAGATCTTGATGATGGCGACTTTTGTTGAGGTGGGCCGTAACTCATAGTTTCTCAGCGACGCCGGAATCAGCACACTGTCACCTGCATGACATTGTTCACAGCCGCCAGCCCACTGCAGAGAACATGTCCCCTCTGCGAAAAACAGGGCCGTAAAACTGCCTCCATCTGTCTCTACTTCAGTCTCTGCATCCAGTTCCATTTGCTGCATGCAAAAATAACGACTCCAGAGGATTTCCTGAAGGCGGGTGCCGCCCACCACCATCATTTCACGCGGAGAGATCCGCGGATCTCCTTTGTCAGCCCAGTCAATAACCTGAAGAGCCTTTTCTACATGCAGTTCCCGCGGCTTTCCATCGGGGCCTTTTCGCCCCCAGTCATAAATGCGATACGTCGTGTTCGAATTTTGTTGAACTTCCAGCAACAGGCACCCCTCGGCAATCGCATGAACGCGGCCACCCGGTATGAAGACCGCATCCCCTTTTTTTACCGCGATCTCCTGCAGCAGACTTTCGAGCTGCTCCTTTTCAATCGCCCTGCTAAATTGTTCAGGATTCGCTCCTTTATGCAACCCGGCATACACTTTCGCTCCGGGTTCCGCATCCAGCACATACCACATCTCTGTTTTGGGCTCGCCTCCTGTGAGGCCGGCATTACCGTCATTTGGGTGGACCTGCACACTCAGCCGCCGGCGCGCATCGATCAACTTAATTAATAGAGGGAATCGCTCACCTTCAATATCCTGTCCCAGTAAATGAGCCCCCCATAAATGCACAACGTCTTGCAGAGACCGTCCACTTAATTCTCCATTTGCCACACAACTCATGCCGTCGGGGTGCGTCGATATTTCCCAGGATTCGGCATATATGCCGGGCGGCACGTCTCTGCCATAACGGCGTGGAATGTTGTCACCTCCCCACAGGTAATCTTTGTAAACGGGCTTAAATCGAAGCGGATATAGATTCATGAAACAGTATTCCTTTTTACGAGTGGTTCTCTCACACTATAAATGTTCAGTGAACGTATGAAACGGAAATTCCGTGAATATTTGATTTTTACCATATCTACGTGTAGCCTTTGGACATGAAAATGAAAAAGATCATTCTGGTCGGCGATGGTATGGGCGATTACCCCGTGCCTTCACTCGGCAACCAAACCCCGCTTCAGGCAGCCAAGGCCCCCTTTATGCGGACATTAGCGGGAACGGGCTCTGTCTGTATGGTACAAACGATTCCGGAGGGAATGCAGCCGGGAAGCGATGTCGCCAACCTCTGCTTAATGGGATATAATCCTGCCGATCACTATACCGGACGGGCACCCATAGAAGCCGCCGGGGCCGGCATCCCGCTGAGGGAACAGGATGTAGCTCTTCGCTGCAATCTTGTGACGGTGGAAGACGGTATTATGGTCGATTATTCAGCCGGGCACATCAGTTCCGACGAAGCCGCTGAGTTGATGGCGGCCTGTCGAAGAAAGCTGGAGCGACCAGGCCTTTCTTTTCACGACGGAATCAGTTACCGGCACCTCGTTGTCTGGGAAGACGGACCCAATGACGCCATCACACACCCCCCCCATGATATTGCTGATCAAAAGATAAACAGCTATCTGCCATCCGGAAGCAGGTGCGATGAAATACGGCAGCTCATGGAGGATTCGCGAGAAGTGCTGCTGGAGCATCCGGTCAATAAGGCCCGTGTTAAGGCCGGAAAAAAACCGGCCAATCAATGCTGGCTCTGGGGGCAGGGAAAATCGATGACGCTTCCATCCTATCAGGAGCTGTATAAACTGACCGGTGGCGTCATATCGGCCGTTGATCTGGTGCGGGGACTGGGGCGGCTGGCCGGACTTCAACCCGTGATTGTTCCGGGTGCCACCGGTTTTCTCGGCACCAATTATCAGGGCAAAGTTGCGGCGGCAATGAAAATTCTGGAAGATCGGGATTTTGTCTACCTGCACGTTGAAGCGCCCGACGAATGCGGCCATATGGGAGACTGCCAGAAAAAGGTGCAAGCGATTGAAGAGTTTGACAGTAACATTGTGGGACCGGTATGGAACGCTCTAGAGGCGTGGGGTATTCCATACCGCATCCTGCTGTGCACCGACCACCGAACCCCCGTATCCGTGAAAGGGCACACACCGGAGCCCGTGCCGATGGCGTGGGTGGATGGGCCATGCGGGCATCGCGGACAGGCGGCGCCATTTGATGAATTTATCGATGGAGGTAATGCCCGGGAAAGAGCTGATGCCGCGATTCGAAAACTACTCCGTTAGCCCGTTATTCTCTACTTTTAAGCACATCTGCATAGATTGGATAATGATCGGATATATGCTGGCCATCGCTGCCAGGATACGCTCTGTTATCATTGGTATTCACCCCTTTTTGCAGGACACCTTTGCTCACCACAAACCAGGGCTTCTGGCGCAACTCTTCTGTTACGAATAGATGATCAAAGGTAACAGATGGGTGATCGTAACGGGGTTCGCCGCGGCGACGCGGAACCGTAATTCTCAATGGCTCGGGAAGAGATAATAAAACACTTTCCATATCAGCCAATGGCTGGAGGCTTTGATCATCTTGAAAGGAAAGCGCGGCTGGGTCGACATTCATATCCCCCACCACCATGGTTTCCCACGTCCGCTGTGGATACTGCCTGAATAATGCCTGTTCATCCTCACGAAGCAATGCCAGTCCATGATATCGTTTTGCACTGTTCTTGCTCCTGTCTCGTCCCCAGTTCGACTTCAGGTGAACACCGTAAAGGAGCAGATGCGTCTCCTCGTCAAGCTGGAGAACCAACCGCAGGAGACCGCGCGTAGGGCGGGCTGGTCCGCCCAGTGTTTTAAAGTCGATCTCGGCAGCCTCCGATACCGGGTGCCGCGAGAGGACGGCAATATTGAGGTTATTCACCTGCCCGTGGGCGTTTTCAAATCGGGTAATGTAGCCACAGGGAAATGGTTTTTCCAGGGTTTGATTCAATAATGAAAGCGCCGGACCATTCTCAATTTCCTGCAAAATTAAAATATCCGGGTCTATTTCATCAATTAACGACGCCGCTCCGGCGGTCTGCTTTTGAAGTGAATCGGCCGTCCTGAAACGTCCGTCAGAGTTTCCATCAGTATAATTTTCCAGATTATAGGAAGCGACCCGGAGCACCCCTTCCACGGATCGCAGTTGCCCACTTTCACAAAAAACCTGTTGCGGCTCTTCGACAACAACCGAGCCCGTATAAGGCAGCGGTTCCCAGCCGTAGCCTTTCATAGCCATCAATAAAACGATCCACCATACGTTACATCTCATACGCTTCCGGTCTCCTATCCTCCAGTATATCGTTAACATCTGTAATGTGTTTATTTCTGGACTGTTGCACATCCACTTCGGCAGTAAAGAGATCGTCGCCAACGGCTCCGGAACGTTTCAATACAGAACCGTTCGGCGTCACCATTTGACTCGCGCCGGTAAAGCAGGCCGTGCCATGGGGCCGGTATTCCCGACCATATCGATTAGCCGTGATACTATACACTCTGTTTTCGACAGACCGCGTAATCATGGCGCGCTGACAGTGACCCGGAATGACCAAATTGGAAGGTTGGGCCACTATATCTGCCCCCTTGAGGGCGAGGGTTCGGGCCATTTCGGGAAAAATCCAATCAAAACAAATCATCATTCCAATCCGGACACCCTGCAGGGTGTATACTTCGGGCGGTTCTGTGCCGTTTTTAAAACATTTTTTTTCAGTATTAAACAAATGCAGTTTGCGATAACACCCTATGATGCCCTGCCGACCCAGAAGAAGGCTGCTGTTATAACAGACATCTCCTTTTTTTTCGGCAAAACCCGTGACGAGAAAGAGGTTTCGCTCTTTACACAATTGCACGAGACGGTCTACCGAATCAGAATGGCAAGGGTCTTCGGCAACCGCCATCACTTCGGCTTGATCTTGAAAAAAGTAACCCGTCAAAGCCAACTCGGGCAATACAATCAGTGCCTCAGCCGTGTCTGACAGCAGGTGGCTGATTCTTTTCAGATTGGCATCCACCTGACCAAAGACAGGCTCAAATTGTAAATAACCGGCAATCACGACAGATATCTCACCTTTCGCATCAGTGCATAACAGAATGTCTGAACAGAGAAAAGACTGATCCTGTTAAAGTTGCGTACAGGAAGCATGAACCCATATTTGGGGGTCTTCCGGAGAATCTGTGGGTCAAGAGATGCGCCTGTGCCCTTGATCGTGCAAAGGAGATAGGTGTGTACGAGTAGGTGTACGAGTACGTTATTTGCGATCCCAACCTGTTATCGTTCCTCCAACCTTCGTTCCCACGCCACGAGCATTCGCACGACATCGGCGAGGACACCCCCAATCTCTCCCTATCCATGCCCAGAAAATCTCGCTACGAGATATTTTCGACCCTTCGATCCGCTATTTTCCAACATTTCCAGCAAAGCATAAGACATCCTGCAATCCGCCAAGTCTCTCTTTACCCACAGATTTTGGGTGTCATTTTTTGTGAGGCAATTTGCCGGCTAATTTAATGCCGGGCAGATCTTGACTTTGCACAGAAGGTTTTTATGCTGTGTTTCTTTTTCGGGCGGTTAGCTCAGTTGGCTAGAGCGACTGGTTTACACCCAGTAGGTCACAGGTTCGAGCCCTGTACCGCCCACCACACTCGATTTCGCGCAAAGCGCTCACTTGTGCAGCAGGGATTCACCCAGCGCCATATCAACGGCATTAGTTAAATCCGGAAAATCAAAGGGCTTTTGCAGAAAATAGGTTTTCTTAAACTCGAGAACTTTCTTGATATCCGGCTGGCCGGTCGAAAATCCGCTGACCATAACAATGGGCGCCTGACATCCCTCATTGCGCAGCCATTCCGTCAGTTCGAGTCCATTAAAATCGGGCATACTGAAATCAATAAATAATAAGTCCGGTCGGGCGGATTCTTCCTTCCAGCGGCTCTTCAGAGTCGCGCCGTCTTCCACCCCGGTTATCGTATGACCATCTTCAGCCAGCACCTGCTCACACATCTCTCTGAAAATAGGATCATCATCTACAACCCAAATGGTACAGGCCTCAATATTTGTACGAACACGGGCTGTATCCTGAGGGTCTTCCTCTTCTTCTTCCACAGGCAACAGAACCTGGACACACGTTTCAAGGCCGGGCTCCACTGACATGGACACTGACCCCTCCAGACTGCCAACGAGCCCCTTCAGGCTACTCATCTGCATGTTCATCGTGCTGCCCCCAGCCGCCTCATCGATAAGGCCGGATGCGTTTTTTTCTGAAACATCCCAGAGTGCCCCCAGATTATCGCAGATGACCAGTTTCAGATAACGCAATTTACCTGATTCATTAACGGCCTCTACACTGTCCGTAGAAACGACCACTTTCCCCCCTTCGGGAAGACTCTGTGCGGCATTGGCCAACACACTGAAAAGGGCCTGCCAAAGTGCGCCTGGCGGCGCCCATACCGCATCTTCCAGAGCATTGAGCTGAGCCTCGAATCGTATGCGGGAATGAAACTGAGAAGACAAAATCGACATGGCGCTCTCGACAATCTCGTGCACATGGCACCGGTCTTCATCTTCAGCCGGCTGGCCGGCAAAAGCCATCAATTCCTCGGTCAACTTTCGCCCGCGCTGCGATGCCGTGATAACTTCTTTCAACGCATTGCGGGACTCCTCTGAAAGGTCTTCGCGGTTGAGCACATAAGAAGCATATCCCAAAATCACGGAGAGCAGATTGTTGAAGCGGTTGGACACTCCGCCGGCCAGCGACCCAAGCGATCGAACCGGCTCTGTCTGCACAAACTTTCCCTCAAGTTCCTTAACTCGTTCCTGCAGTTCTTTTTTGGTGAGCGTTTCTGTCAATTTATTGTACCTAGTTATGTCTTCAGTATAATGATGTAACGGTAATATGCAATCAGAATATCAGTTGTACAGTTAGCGCTCATCCTTACTGAATTTGCGACTTCAAATACCCTTGTATTTCCGATATAGCCATGCGCTCCTGACGCATTGAGTCTCGCTCGCGCACGGTCACCGTATCATCCTCGAGCGTATCAAAATCAATCGTGATACCAAAGGGTGTCCCAATCTCATCCTGACGGCGATAGCGCCGGCCGATAGCGCCGGTCTGATCCCAGAAGGCCGGCCATTCAGCCTGCACCATCTCGAACACCTCACGTGATTTATCAACCAGCTCGGGCTTATTTTTGAGCAAGGGAAATACGGCGGCTTTGATAGGAGCAAGGCAAGGCGCAAATTTCAATACCGTGCGAGCCTCATAGCCTTCCGGCGGACGTTTGGCCCCCAGCTCGGCGGGCAGCACTTCTGAACCGCCTTTTTTGATCCATTCCACCTCATAGGCTTCACATAAAACGGCAAGGGCTATGCGGTCTACCCCGGCAGAGGGTTCGATGACATGCGGCACATACCGCTCACCGCTCTCCTCATCGAAGTATTCCATTGATTTTCCGCTGTAGGCGGCATGCTGTGAAAGATCAAAGTTGCCGCGAGCGGCAATGCCTTCCAACTCCTGCACCCCAAACGGAAAACTATATGCCACATCGGTACATGCGCTGGCATAGTGTGCAAGATCCTCCTGAGCATGTACATCGCGGTGAAGCTGAGACTCCGGCAGTCCGATCTTCTCATACCAGTTGAGCCGCTCGCGAACCCAGTACTCATGCCATTCTGCGTCCGTTCCCGGCTTGATAAAAAACTCCAGTTCCATTTGCTCAAACTCCCGGGAACGGAACGTGTAATTTCGGGGATTTATTTCATTGCGAAAAGCTTTTCCTATCTGAGCTATGCCAAAAGGAACCTTTTGGCGCGACACCGACAACACGTTGGCATACTGAGTAAAAATACCCTGCGCAGTCTCAGGGCGCAAATATGACTGACTGGATGAATCTTCCAGCGGTCCAATATACGTCTTGAACATTAAATTAAATGAGCGCGGTTCCGTCAGCGTGCCGGGCTGATCTGTATCCGGCCCTATAATGCGCGGAAACGCATCCGGCGGCATTGATTCGAGCGGTTTTATATCGCATTGATCCGGCGAATTCTTAAGCATTTTTTTCAATCTGCGTTCGGCGGCGGCCTCGTCTCCCTCTGAAAAAGACAGTATGGGCGAACCACCGTCATCATCCCGGGGCACAAAAACCATCACCTGGTCCGCACGATACCGGCTTTTGCTCTCCCGGCAGTCGACCATAGGGTCCTTGAATCCATCGACATGTCCCGAGGCCTCCCATACACGCGGATGCATGATGATTGAAGAATCCAGCCCCACCACATTCTCCCGGTGGCGCACCATGTCGAGCCACCACATTTCTTTGATGTTGCGTTTCAGTTCTACCCCGAGAGGTCCATAATCCCAGAAGCCATTGATACCTCCATAAATCTCTGATGTCTGAAAAATAAAACCGCGGCGCTTACAGAGCGATACCAGTTCTTCCATTTTGATATGTCGTTTACTGTTTTTCATATGGATCCCTTCGGGATGTTTACTGTTTCCGTTTATCACTTGCTCAGCGGGCCGGTCGCCGGCGGCCGCTCGCTGTTTCTTTTTGCACATGAAGACCTATCCGGCTCTTCAGTCTTCCATTTTAGCCGCTCACTGCTGACCACTCAAGGCTTTACACGAGCGCAACCAAACAAATAAGGTATCAGTATGTATCGAATTCATATACTCGCTGGCAACCTAAAAGGAAAACGCTTCGTTATCCGAGAAGGTTCGATCACACTAGGCAGGGATCCCGCCTGTCACTTACGGATCAATGACCCTGCTGTTGCCCCGCAGCATGCTGTCATTGAGGAGGCCGCCGGAAAACACTATCTCTGTCCGGCTGAAAGCGCATCGGTGACATTGAACGGAAACGGGGTGGAAAGGGCCCTCCTCCACCATGGCGATCGCATATCCATCGGCAAAACCGAGCTCTGCTTCGAATACGCTGAGGTCGCTCAGCATACCCGAAAACGCAAGCGGCACACGGTGCAGCTGCTGGCTGCCACAGCGGTAGCCCTACTGCTGATCAGCGAACTGATATTCATCGTGAGTTTGACTTTTTTCCGGCGGGAAAAGGCGACGCTTCTTCAACCACCGGATCATGCCGTTTCGGCAACCAGCACGGGAGCCTTGTCGGGACACAAAGCAACCGCTCCACAGGTGGCCTACACGAACAAGGAAACATGGAAAGGGGCGACGGCTGCAGACTGGGCCTCCACAGGTGGCATGACTCAAATGACGGACGACGGTGCGGCACATCAAATACAGCCCGATCAACATGGGATGCGCATCGAAAAAATCGGGCAGAGCACCTTCTTCACGGATCATTACGAGGCCGCTCACCTGATGACCCTTCTCATCGCCGTCCCCAACGCTTCACCCCAGATGGAGATCGAGCTTACTACAGTGTTTTTTGAGTGGACGACAAACGGCAGCCTTAAAGAGGCGACTGGCTACAGCCCGCGCACTGTCATCCCCTTGCCGCCTCGGGCCACACAAACGCTGGACGTGTGCTATCTGTCTGAAACGGCCGAGGCAACCCTGGCCGGCTTTGAGGTCGCTCTGAGCGTGGACGGAATAAGGGTTAAAACGCTCTTAGAAACCCTCTACTAACCTACATATGGCAATTGAAATGCTGAATATAGGTTTAATCATACCTGCGCGGTTGACGACAAAACCTTCTTTCGGAACGAACAGCGTCCGATGGGTTTCTCATCGATAAAAAGCAGCTCAAAATCTGTTTTTTCACTGTCTTCAGGAATAAAGAGCCGGGTGCGCTCAAACCGGCTGTCGTTTTCAAAAAGCTGTTCAATTTCCTCAAAATAGGGTCCGTGATCTGTCGCCACGTGAACCGCCCCACCCGGCGTTAACGTCCTGATTAGAGCATCCAGGTATGGCCCATTGAACAAGCGGTTCTCATAATGCTTTTTCTTCGGCCAGGGGTCGGGGAAAAAGATATAGTACACGGCCACTGCCGAGGCGGGGATGAGATACATCGTGGTGTAAAATCCGTCGGCTCTCAGCAATCGGATATTGGACAAATTCCGGCGGACAGCTTTGCGTGCTATTTTGCGCACTCTTTTCAATATGCGGTCAACTCCCAGATAGTTAGTGGCGGGATTATGGGCCGCGCGCGAGAGCAGAAAGCGGCCTTTTCCACACCCCATATCCACCTCGAGGGGGCGGTTCATGTCAAAATGTCGGTCCAAATCCATTGAACTTAACCAATTTTCCGGCTCGACCTGTATAGCTTCCACATTCATTGTACGCACCTCATTGAACGGAACGTTCATTGTAAAGCACATCGCTTGACCCGTGGGTCACAGGATGGCAACATAACGGTTTGATTAAAGCATTGGGAGAACGCGTTGGCAAATAACCGGATTGAAAAAATTGAATCCTACGTGCTGGCCTGCATGGAGGGCAGAATAAAAGGCAGGGGCCCCCAAACGTTACTCTTTTTTCTTTACCTGCTTTCTCATCTCTTTGAGGTACTGGTTCAGTTTCGTCTGCGGTTTTACGGATGGGGCGTTTTCAAGCATCAACCCCTCGGCTGCCAGGTCATCAGCGTGGGCAACCTGACGGTCGGAGGTACGGGCAAAACCCCGATTGTAGAAATCTTTGCGCGCATGTTAAATAAAAGCGGACGGAAAGTCGCCATTTTGAGCCGGGGCTATAAAAGAAAAGGACCCTCCTTCTGGGAAAAAATTATAAAAAAATTGACGTTTGACAACAATGGTCAGAAGCCTCTGGTGGTATCGGACGGGCGGCGGTTACTGCTCGATTCGGCCACCAGTGGAGATGAACCCTACATGCTTGCATCCAACCTCCCGGGGGTAGCTGTTATCGTGGGCAAGAATCGGGTCCGATCGGGTCAGTACGCCATCCACAAATTGGGCTGTGATATCCTGATCCTCGATGATGGCTTTCAGTATCTAGATTTAAAGCACCGGCTGGATGTCGTTCTGGTAGACCAGACAAACCCATTCGGCAATCAATATGTTTTACCGCGCGGCATCCTCAGGGAACCGGTGCGAAATATAAAAAGGGCCGGATTCATTTTCATCACCAAATGCCGGGAGAGAGAAAATGAGGAGCTCAAGAAACGGTTAAGAGAATTAAACCCTGAAGCGGAGATTTCTGAATGCCGCCATTGTTCCCGCTACATACGCAATGTATTCACGGGCGCCACACTCGACCTGGACTATTTGCGCGGTAAAAAAGTAACAGCGATTTCGGGCATTGCTGTACCAAAAGGTTTTGAGGAAGAGGTCGAACGCCAAGGCGCCGAAGTGCTCTATCATAAAACCTACGCGGACCATCATCGCTATACGCAGCAGGAAATCCTGGATCTGATCAACTATAGCATCACGCTGGGAGTCGACGCCATTATCACGACAGAGAAAGACGCTGTGCGTTTTCCCAAGCTGGAACGGCGTGATGTACCCATTTTCTATTTGCGGGTAGAAATAGAAATGCTTAGCGGAGCGGACGCCTTTAACGAATGGATTTCAAAAATCAGTTTTCAGCAGTATCGGAAGAAAACGGAACCAAACGACGCTGTGGCTGCGGTCACGGCGATTGAATAACAGCCAGTATGTATGCCCGAGCCATCTACAACTAAATGCCTCATTTGCAGCCCCAGCTGGATCGGGGATGTGATTATGTCGCTACCTGCCATCGCGGCATATCGGGAGCAATACGCGATTTCCCGTTTGGGTATACTGTCCAAACCTCAAACCGCCGCGCTATGGAACATGGTACCGTTTGCCGACAGGGTTCACACAGTACCCCCTGCTTTTGGCGATATGATTAAGGTCTCACGTGCATTACGGATGGAGCGGTATGACAAGGCCTGGGTCCTGCCGAATTCATGGCGTTCGGCGCTTACACCCTGGCTCGCCGGCATCCCCGATCGCATCGGATACCCCGGACACGGCAGGGCCTGGTTACTCTCTCGAACACTGTCCAGGCCTGCAGACCGAAAACTGCATCAGGTGCTGGAGGTGGGAGCACTGTTCGGGCTTCCCGCTGACGAATCAGTGTATCAGCGGGCAGAGATTCCCGTCACCGCTGATGACCAGGCGGCGGCCAAAGATAAATTCGGTTTGCAGGATACGCCTTACGTCGGATTGATTCCCGGCGCCGCACGGGGTCCGGCCAAGCAATGGCCGGAACACCGCTATCGTGAACTTGCGCTGCACACACACAGCCGCCTGGGCTGCCGGCTGTGTCTCTTTGGTACAACCGGTGAATACGCTTTGTGTGAACGAATTGCCGCAGGCATTCCGAACGCCGTCAACATGGCCGGACGCACCACGCTGGCGGAATGGGCGGCTCTGCTTAAACAATGCCTGCTGATTATTTGTAACGACAGTGGCGGTATGCATTTGGCTGGCGCCGTGGGCACGCCGACCGTTGCCGTTTTTGGTATGACGAATCCCGGTCAGACGGCTCCATGGAAAGCAAATGTCCGCATTTTACAGAAAAGTGCTTTTCAACAACGCGATATAAAACGATCATGCCGGGAAGCCGAACAGAGCCTGAACGCCATTTCTGTTGAAGAAGTACTGTCGGCAGCACAGGCAGCTATATATGAGAGAAACGGGGGCAGCAGCGATGATCAAACATGAAATATCCGCCTGCATTATGACTTTTAATGAGGAGCATAATATCAGGCGATGCCTGGAGAGTGTAACGTGGTGCGATGAAATCATTGTCGTCGACAGTTTCAGCGACGACAAAACCGTTGAGATAGCCCGAGCATTCACTGATCAGATTTATTCGCAGCAATGGACGGGTTATATTGAACAGCGCAATTTCCTCAAGTCTAAAGCAACCCGGGAATGGGTGCTGTTCCTGGATGCAGATGAAGCTATCAGCCCCCCCCTGAAGGACGAAATTATTCGGGAATTGAGCCAAAAAACGATTGATTATGCAGGTTTTATGTCGCCTCGCCTGGTGTTCTATCTGGATGCATGGATTCGCCATGGTGAGTGGTACCCGGATCTGAAGCTGCGCATTTTCAAAAAAAATCGCGGCGTGGCCGTTGGTATTGAACCCCACGACCAGGTGCTGGTAGACGGCCCGGTCAAAGTGCTGAAAAATCCTATTCACCATTACACCTACACCGACATCGCTGATCATATCGAAAAAATGAACCGCTACTCCAGTATTACTGCCCGAGAAAAAGCCCTGCGCCATGCACGCTTTCGCTGGATTGATTTTGTTTTTCGACCGCTGTGGCGATTCATTCGGGGATACTTTATTCAGGGTGGATTTCTGTGCGGGCGCAGAGGGTTTTTGGTCGCCATTATCAGCTCCTTCGGAGTGAGTATGAAATATGCCAAACTATGGGAAATTGAAATCTATAAAAAACGGAAACTGAAGGAATGAACGTCGCCTTCATCAAGCAGAAATATGTCCCCTTCGGCGGCGGGGAAGGCTATCTGAACCGCTTGCTGACACACTGTTGCGCAAAGGGTATTAATCCGCATCTCATCACATCATCCTGGCCCAGAGAGAAGGCTGCCGACGTTCATATTCACACAGTCCCCGTCAACATGCATTCGCGCAGAAGTCGGGTTATCTCGTTTGCCAGAGGGGTCGCCGCCTGTGTTGAAAAAGTGAATTTTGATGCCGTATTCAGCCTGGACCGAACCTGTTCGCAGGACATATGGAGGGCGGGTGAAGGGGTTCATCAAGTCTGGTTGAACCGCCGAAAGCTCTTTGAACCGGCGTGGAAAAGCATGTTCACAGAGATCTCTCCGGGGCACAGAGCGCTTCTGGAAGCGGAGCGGGAATGCGTAAAAAATACACCGCATATTATCGCTAATTCCCACCTGGTTAAAAAAGATATTCAAACAATCTATAGCCGTTATCAACCGACTATTCACGTTGTCTACAACGGTGTCGACCCGACGGTCTACCACATGCAGGATCGAACCGAAAACCGCTCTTTTATCAGGAATAAACTGCGCATACCGGATGATAAAGCCATCCTGCTTTTTGTCGGTAGCGGGTTCAGCAGAAAGGGTTTAAAACCTGCTCTGCAAGCGTTGCAAATGGTGCCTCAGGCGGTGATGGTTGTACTGGGGAGGGATAGAACCGCTGCGTGGAAACGAAGAGTCGAGACCTTGGGGTTGCGGCACCGCGTCTTTTTTGAGCCGCCCCAAAAAGCGTTACGCCCCTATTACCAGGGAGCGGATGCCACCCTGTTGCCCACCTGGTTTGACCCTTTTCCCAACGCAGGCCTCGAATCTCTCTTCTGCGGAACGCCGTTGATCACATCGCTCTATGCGGGCGTGCACGAGCTCATTCAGTCGGGAGTGAACGGAGAAGTGGTCGACCCCGCAAACCCGGAGAACCTCGCACAATCGATCAATAAAACGCTTGCCGGCAGCGACGATATGAACGCACAACACATACACCAGAGTGTCAGCCGGTACACCATGGACACCAATTGCACCGAAACGCTGCGCATTATTCAGCACTGTCGTACACCATGAAAAATCATGCTCTCGTCTTTCTGTTGTTACTCTCCCTGCTACCGGGTTTGGTTGCAGTCTTAACCGATATTGGAAGACCGCACGCCACCAATCATATGGAAGTTATGACGCTCGTAACCAGCCAGGAGACGTGGCTGAGAATGCTGGACGGTGAAAAGGGTGCATGGAAGATGCCGTCCTGGAACGGACGCCCCCGTATACGCAAGCCTCCGATGAGTGTATGGATCAATATCACCGCCTGGTCTCTTGTGCCCGAGGCCACCACCACGGCCGAGCTTGTGAAGATCAGCCGGATCGTGGCGGCGCTGACAGCGCTGGCAGCTTTACTGAGCCTAGCCTGGCCGAAATCGTTATCCACTCGCTCGACGCTGCCTGACGCCCTGTTGATCTCATCGACCAGTTTTCTGTTCATTCGTCAGGCAAGGCTGGCATCCTATGACACCTTTTTGATGGCCGGCGTCGCTGTCGGCATTTCAGCACTGCTTTCCCTGCTTGAACAACGGCAACGAAAGCCGGGATCTCAGGCCTTACTCTGGGTGGCCGGAATCGCGGCGCCCGCCTTTTCAGTACTCATGAAGGGCCCGGTAGCTCTGATTCTCACCGGTGTTCCTCTCATCGCTATGGCCATCCACAGGCGCTGCGGATGGAGGCGCACCGGCATCGTCCTCGGCATCCCTTTGCTGACGGCCGGTATTTTTTTTGCCGTCTGGTATTTTTATTTAAG
This sequence comes from uncultured Verrucomicrobiota bacterium, assembly GCA_964464115.1. GTDB lineage: Bacteria > Verrucomicrobiota > Kiritimatiellia > CAYTQP01 > CAYXEW01 > CAYXEW01. The sequence goes on along the minus strand of CAYXEW010000042.1, from coordinate 5,883 downwards.
GCGGGCGGGCGGGCCCGTCGTGGCGACGCTCCTGACCGAGTACCGGGCTCACCGAACAGCCTTTCAGCCTCCCTGGTACTATGTGAGTTTAATAGGACTCATATTTCCCTGGACCCTATTCCTGCTGAATGGTCTGGCGGCACCATTTTACCGCGTTCATAAAGAGCGGAAACAAGTGTGTATAACGGCCTTCATCTGGTTCGCGTCGACGTTCATTATCCTTTCTATTCCGGGGGCGAAACAACAGCGATACATTGTGCCCATCCTTCCGGCAGCGGGACTTCTCGCGGCGGCCGGCTGGGACCTGATCAGACGGGAACGGCCGGAACGTGCATTATCCTGGTGCCTGGCACACTGGATCTTTATCGGCATTGCCAGTACGCTCATCTGTTTTTTTGTATATATGCAAGAGCACATCATCGCATGGGGCTGGATCGAACGACGGGAATTCGGACAGCAGGCCGTGCTTTGGAAGCATCTGTTAACTGGAGTGCTCACCGCTATCTGGCTGACGGGCATCATATACCGGCGAAAAAAAAACGGTTATGGCACACCGGCATTAACGGCCCTGTGGATGGCGCTGGTTATGAGCTATTTTTACAGCGGCTATGCCGATACCGAGTCGGGGCGCTACCGGCATTATGAAGACGCCATCGCCATTGACGCAAGGGCCGGCAGCAATTCGCTCTATTATCTGCAGATCGATCCGGATACAGACGTTGAACCGGATCAGAAGTTTCTATTCTATACGCGAAGAGTGATAGAGCCTTTACAACCCGCTCAACTAGAGCATTCCGACGGAGACCGCGCATACACTTACATGATAGCGAATGACCGCAAAGAGCACCGTGACTTTATGAGCGGACTGGGCTACCATACCATTAGAGCTTTTCAAGACGGCCGTAAAAAACGCTTACTCTATGAAAAAGTGACGGAATAATGAATCTTACACATCTCATATGGGTACTGCTGAACACGCTGGGTGGTTTGTCGGTATTTCTCATCGGTATGCACATCATGACCGAAGGTCTGAAGCATTCAGCTACAACCACCCTTCAGAGCATCATAAACCGCGCTGTCGACAAACGGGTAAAGGCCGGCATCCTGGGAACATCTGTCGGTTTCCTGGCTCACAGCAGTGCGGGAACGGTTATGCTTGTCGGTTTTGTTCACGCAGGCCTCATCACGTTGCACCAGGCGGTACCGGTCATTTTAGGCATCAATCTGGGCACGACGCTCTCCATGCAGCTATTCTCCTTCAAGCTGGCCGATTATTGTCTGGCGGCCCTTTTTATTGGCACTCTTGTTTATGCCGTTTTTCAGCACACCAAATTCAGCCACCTCGGCAAAGGCATCATGGGCTTTGGCCTGCTGTTTCTGGGTATGAGCATCATGAGCGATACCGTTACCCCCTACCGGGAGCAATTGGCTCCCGCACTTTCACTGATCGATGGCTCGAACGTGACCGGTATGATCCGCGGCATCATCCTGGCGACCGCTGTCACAGCCGTTATTCAAAGCAGCGGCGCCACGATTGGCATTACCTTTGCCTTACTATCCGCCGGGGCCATCACAGATCTTAAAGGTGCTTTTCCCGTCATTATTGGCGCCAATACGGGGACCTGTGTTACGGCACTGCTGGCCAGCATCGGCACCACTGTCGAAGCCAAAAGAACCGCGCTGACTCACCTGCTCTTTAATATCTTAAGCACACTGGCTGCGGCGTTTATGGCGCCGCTGTATTATAGATGGATGCCTCTGATAACAACCGATATTGTCCATCAGGCCGCTAATGCGAACACCTTCAAAATGCTGATTTCCGCCGCCGTACTGCTGCCCGTTACACCCTGGCTGGCCCGGGCTGTCATAGGAATGACACCGGTTAAAAAGAAGTGTCGCCCCGGCACCTATCTCAATCAGGGGGATCTCCAGAAGCCGGAAAAGGCCGTTGTTCAATGTATTCGCGAGTTACAGCGTGCGGCTCTGATCTGCGACGAAAGCATGAGGCTTGCCGGGGCGGGCATTGAAAAAGGGCACCATCGTTATCAGCGCATATCAGCTAAAAATGAAGTGGCCTTGAATGATATTAAGAAGCATATGAATACCTACCTGAGTCAGCTCACACAGCGCTACCTCTCCCGACGGCAGGCCATTATGATTGAGCACCTTGACCGCTGTATGGCCGATATTGAGCGGATCGGGGACCACATCGAAGAAATTAACACTATTACCCGCAGACGGCAAAAAATGGCCGGCCGGGAGTTTCACGACGTCCTGGCTGCGTTAACGCTGGACTTGTTCCACAGCGGACAGGAGATTCTCGAACGCGTCATTCATTCGCTGGATCCCGTCCAACAGGACTTTCAAGAGACGGCGAAGCATATTATCGAAGCCCGCGATCGTTATGTCGAGGTTAGCCTTGAGACAAAACGCATGTTTACCGACTACATGGAGCGCAAACAGGCCTCCCCCATTGCCGGGATGATTTTCTATGAGTATACCAGTGCCATTGACCGCATCGTACGACATGCCAAGAGTATAGCGCTGGCCGAACAACAGCCTTATTTTTGGATCAAACAAAAGAAAATGGACCGCATTGTGAGCGATAAACCCAAATTTGCTGAACCCGGCGGTATTCAGGGCCATGATTTTCTTGAAGAACACCAGCGAGAAGAGTATCTCTAGTCTAGTCCAGTGCGCATTCAGTCCCTGCAAGGGTAGCAGCCGGCAAATGCGCGAAGCTGACAGGTTGACAGTTAAAACTAGATGTGCCGTGATGGATGCGGCTGCATGGAGGAATTCCCGTGACTATAGTGATGGATACAGGCAGAACCAGAAGAGTCTTAATGCTCGGCATGAGCATTGGCCTCATAGGCATGAACACGGCGATGGCAAGAATGGGCGAAACAAAAGCTCAGCTCGAAGCGCGCTATGGCACGCCTGTAAAGGAGGAGCTTATTCAGTACGGTCGCCAACCGGGTAAAGACGAGGTGTCATATCAGCCTGATCATATCGAAATGGTCTTCGATAAAAATAACATTGAAATCACGGCGCTGGTCTATAACGACACCGTAGAGAAAATTGAATACAGGGCAAAAAAATCCGTAATGGATGATATTATTTTTCTCTTGCTGGATCGCAATACGCAAGGATTTGAATTCATCAGTCAGCAGTATAATCGGGGTGCTGGCCAGACAGAATGGATGCGCAGTGACGGCGGCAGCGCCTGTGCCAAAGAGGCGCACATTACATCGTTAACCATTGAAAGCCCCGCCTATAAACGGTACGTCAAAGAGGGCGCGCGGGAAGAACAGCGCGTACGACTGGAGCAGTTACGCGAAAAAAAGCAGGAAAATATAGAGCGCGTGACCAGTTTTTAAAAGAAAACCGGAACCAGCGCTACCCGTGATGGCCATGACTTTGCCATGCCATTCGACGAGGCGCGTCCCGACCGCGTCTGCCATCCTTTAAAAAAGAGTGCTTCGGCTCTGATGCCGACCGGGCACTCCCAATACCCGGTAGGCCCGTTCAGCAGCGATGCGCCCTTGGGCTGTTCGCTGCAAATAACCCTCCTGGATAAGATAGGGTTCATACACCTCTTCAATGGTGCCTTCTTCTTCTCCCACCGAGACGGCCAGAGATTTAATGCCAACCGGACCGCCGGAAAATTTGTGAACCACCGTTTCCAGGATTCGTTTATCCATTTCGTCCAGCCCGTTCTTATCGATATCCAGCATCGTCAAAGCGCGGTCGGCGATATCCTGGTCAATGCGGTTGTCCGCCTTGACCTGCGCATAATCCCGCACTCTGCGCAGCAGATTGTTGGCAATACGTGCTGTTCCGCGCGAGCGCGTGGCCACCTCCAGGGCTCCTGGTTCATCGATATCCACCTGCAAAATACGAGCGGATCGTTGAATAATCTGCTTGAGATCAGCGGCCGAATAATAATCCAGTCGATTACTGAGACCAAACCGAGAGCGCAACGGTGCCGTCAGCAAACCGCTTCGCGTCGTAGCCCCAATCAGGGTAAAGGGCTGTATATCCAGGCGAACGGATCGGGCACTGGGCCCCTGATCAATAACGATGTCAATGACGTAATCTTCCATGGCAGAGTACAGGTATTCCTCTACTGTCCGCTGCAGGCGGTGGATTTCATCAATAAAGAGAATATCACCCCGTTCCATATTGGTCAGCAGACCGGCCAGGTCAGCGGGCTTGTCGATGATCGGTCCCGATGTCGCCTTGATGTTGACGTCCATCGCCTCCGCCAGAATGTAGGCAAGCGTGGTTTTTCCAAGGCCGGGCGGACCCGAAAACAAAACGTGGTCCAGCACATCCTGCCGACCGCGCGCCGCCTCAACAAACAGCTCAAGGCGCTCTTTCACCTTGGCCTGACCAATAAAGTCGTCAAAGCGGGTCGGCCGCAACTTCTGTTCATACTCAGAATCGGGGCTTCCCCATGTATCTCTTAACTGTTCGTTTTCCATTTATGTGTCAAACGGTAGTACAGGGCTCATACCGTATACGATATATTTTTTGTTCACTTTTTGAGCGTCAGCCTGATGATGTCTTCGACCGTCATCGCATCATCGACAGACGACACGCTTTTCTGCACCATTTTCTGCGCGTCCGGCGCTTTGTAGCCCAGGGCGGCGAGCGCCAGCACGGCATCGCGGAACCGGGTATCGCCGCCGATGGCAGCGCCGGATTCATCTGAAAACTGGGAATACAAGGCTCCCATCTTATCGCGTAACTCGACCACCATCCGCTCAGCCACTTTTTTACCAACGCCGGATATGGAGGAGAGCCTGGCTGTATCCCCCTGGTTAATGGCCTCTATCAAATCGCTCACCGTGAGCGAACTCAATGCACTCAATGCCAGCTTGGGACCAATACCACTGATACTTATCAACCGTGTAAACATGGTCAACTCTTCCTGCGTTACAAAACCAAAAAGCTGATGTTGGTCCTCTTTGATATAATCATGAGTGAGGAGGCGACAGGTGGCGCCGGAGCCGGGGATACGATCATATGTGCTCAGCGGTATCAGGACTTCGTACCCGACACCGCCTACATTCAATACGGCGCGGGCGGGACTCTTGTCCTCTAGTACGCCTTCAACAAATGCTATCATTGTGTCACCCTCATCATTTCCCGAGAATAAACAAAAAATAGGGAGCTGGCAATAGTGGCAGCCAACGATTTGCTATCACACATGCAACCGGGAAAAAGGGTGAATTATTGGCTCTTCGTAGAATTACATGGAAGATGAAAAATAGTGGCGGTTAGAGGACAGGTCCATTGATGCAGCAACTAAATGAATCATGAGGTATACACAAATATAAAGGAGTGGAGGGTCGCGTTCCACCGCGACCATTTCAGGGTGAAACTTTTTCTTTTTTAGCCGCGAGAGAACTCAAAGAAACGCAAAAAAGAGGGGAACCGCCCAAAAGCAAAGCGATAGATAATTTTATGAAGTAAAATAGTGACCGTCAGGGAATGGTTCAATGAACGCAAATCGACGCAAATGAAGAGGAAATGAAATTAAGCTCAGCGGGAGCTTCGCCCTCCAATAATGTGTCAATATGGAGGGTCGCGTTCCACCGCGACCATTTTTGAAAGCGCTGTCAGAACCGATTTATATATGTCCATATACGTTCATATACGGTTGAAAACTTTTTCTTATTTAGCCGCGAGAGAACTCAAAGAAACGCAAAGAAGTGGGGAACTGCCCAAAAGCAAAGCGATAGATAATTTTATGAAGTAAAATAGTGACCGTCAGGGAATGGTTCAATGAACGCAAATCGACGCAAATGAAGAGGGGACTGGAAGAGTTTTGACAAAATCATGAATAGCAGAATCATTCTAAATATATCTCTATTC
>CAYXEW010000041.1:0-20743 GCA_964464115.1 uncultured Verrucomicrobiota bacterium | reverse complement strand
CGTTCCTATCCGGTAACCGGTGTGGCCATCGAAGTCGGCGGCCTCTACGCCCGCGAGGACGGCCTCTCGCCAGCCAGTTTTATAGTCAACCGTCAGGCCGGGGACACCGCCGAAGCCGATCTCACCGTGCTGTACAGCGTCAGCGGTACAGCCACGTCGGGACTCGACTACACGGCCCTGTCCGGCTCTATCACCATTCTTTCCAATGAAATGTATGCCACGGGCATGGTCGAACCATTGGCCGACGAATTGCCGGAAGGAAACGAAACCGTTGTCATCACCCTGCTGCCGGATGCCGCCTACACCCTGAGCGTCGACACCCAGGCCGTCCTCTACGTCCGCGATGCCGCCCGCGATAATTGGCGCCTCAATATGTTCACCCCCGAAGATCTAAGTAACCCCGCCATCATTGGCGACGATGCCGATCCCGATCAGGACGGCATTCCCAATATCATGGAGCACTCTCTGGGCCTCGATCCAAAAAGCGCAGATCCATTCGAACTGCACATGGAAATTAAAGATGATGCCATTGAACTTGAATACACCCACGACCCGAGTGTTGAAGGTGTCAACATCTCGATTGTGCAAAACACCAACCTCGTCGCAGGGGCCTGGACCTTGTCGCCCGCTCAACTGCAAGAGCGCGAAAATCGCGCCGACCTGCTCGAAGACGTACGCTACCAAATCCTTAACCCACCTGAGCAAATGAATTGCCTACTCCAGTTGGAACGGAGGCCGTGACCGAAAAAAGATAATTCCAACAACCGTGTCCGATTTTACGGGCGGTTGTCTTGTTGTAGGGTGGGAATGGTCGCAGACCTTCCCGCTGACGGCCGTTGATTGGGAAACGGCGGGAAGGTTTCGTTCCTCAACCGTTCCAGCCCTACAAATCATTATACGATTGATCTATAATTTTGGATTTCATCCGTAGTGGATCAATACGCATCTTTAAACAGATCGAAAAAAAGGCACAAAATGGTTAATAGGAGCCGTTCTGTGTTGTATATTCTTTCGGAAAACACAGCACGACCGATAAACCGTGCCCTTCGAGGTCTCGAAAAAAAAGGCTTTTGCATATGAAAATAAAATATTCTCACAGCTTACGTCATCTATTTTGGTTTCTCGCGGCAGCCATAACCCTTGTTGAAGCAGAAGATGGATGGGCTGGTAATGCCGTTGTTGAGCTGAGCGACACCGTTCAGGTCAATGATGTTTTGCCTTTCGGAATTAATGCCAGCCAGGAGCATGCGGATTTCTATTGGTCAAATCCGATGCTTAAAACCAACGGATTTTACAATTTTGAAGGCGTCAGTTATCGCCAATGTCTGGATGGACACCTGTTTACCAATGGTTTTGCGAGTACCTGGGGCAGTATAACGTCGATCAGTAACTATAATTGGAGAAAAGTTTATTCGGGTGCAACAGTGCGTGTAATTTCGGGAGTAGGGCTTGGCCATACCACGATTTGCACGCGCGTTGAGTCGAAAAGTTACTGGTATGCAGGCGTAAGCAACCACCGTTTTTTTCTAGAGTTTGCCGATCCCATTAGCATACCGGTCAGCCCGACGAGTGGTGCGGTTATGATCGACCGCTACATCGATGAAGGATATGTGGGAAAGCTTGGTTTTTGGGTGGATGAGGATTGTAAAATTGTTCATGGCGACAATCCGCCCGGTGTTTGGGGTTCTTCTGTTCTCTGGATGGATGGGCTGGCGGACGGCTGCCATTATCGCGTGGATGCCTCCTGGCAGCGCTATCGCAATGTAAACGGAATCTGGGAAGTAAAGTTCTGGGCAAGGGCCTATTCCAATACTCCCGTCTTTACGATCTCGACAGAATTTTCAGACAGTTACACCACGAATGTAAACCTGACGACAAACTGGCAGTACTACACGGTGCCCATTCCTGTAACCGGAGTTTCGGAGCCATCGTCTTCAAGTGACAACCCCTGGGCGTTGTTAGCACTTAGAGTCACGGACGGCTCCATCCTGCTCGACAACATGTCCACCTATAAACGCGATCCAGACCAAAACGGCTCGCCGTTTCTCGATCGCATTGTGGATATGTACAAAGAGTTGAATGTCGGCATATTGAGGTGTCTCCAAATTGGCGGCAGTTCCGTATCCAACACCATTTTTAATGGGCTTCGATCATACGCGCATATGAATTATGTCTGGGCTGACGTGGGTCCTCACGGTGGCGCTTCCTCCTTTGAATGGGGTATGCATGATTGGTACGAATTGTGTGAAGAGGTGGGGGTCGACCCCTGGTACAGCATTCCGGGAACCATTTACCCAAATGAGGTGGATGTTTTTATGGAGTATATTGCTGGAGACACAAATACGTATTGGGGCGCTGTGCGGGCCGAACTGGGGCATCCCGAACCGTGGACGAATGTATTTGACAAGATCTACCTCGAAATAGGCAATGAAGCCTGGAATACAGCCTTAGGCTTCCTGGCGGGTGGATATGACGGCCCCGACTATTGGGAAGAGATCTTTTCCCGCGTGAAGGCTTCGCCGTATTATTCATCGCAAATTGTCTGTATGGCTGCCGGCCACTCTAAGAATTCGAGCGACAGCCGCTTTATTTTAGACTGGACTCCGAGTGCGGACCGTTTTGCGATCGCCCCCTATATGAGAGATCGTCTGCACAACGAAGACGTCGAACTTTACGATGAAGAGGCGGACATGTTCCGTTGGAATTTTGCTGAATCGTATCAGCGGGTCAACGAGCGTGATCTGTTTGGCCACGGCGACAATATCAAGGACCGCGGCAAAGAAATGGCCATCTATGAGGTCAACTTTCATACCACGCATGATGACGGTGCCCCGGCCTATATCCGCAATAAGCTGGTCACATCTATTGGGGGAGCGCTCGCAGTGGCCAACGCCCAACTGGAAACCCTACGGCTGCATAATTGCAGGGCGTTATGCCTTTTTACCAGTTTTGGGGAAGAACTGGAGGGTACTCGCCTCTGGGGGCATGTGCTGGGAGTGAAAACCAACTCCGTCCAGCGCTGGCGACCGCAGGGTTTGTTGCTGAAAGCCATAAATGCAGTGATGGGCGGCAACATGGTGGAGTCCAGTCATGGCGGCGATGGTCTGATGTGTACCGTTACGGGGCGCTTTAACAGCACGAGCACGAGTTTTGTGCCGGAGGAATACGAGTTTGATCAACTGCGCAGTTTTGCATTTCGCGATCAGGATCGACGCGGGCTTATCTTAATAAACTATGACTTGGAGACCAACCATACGGTTGAGCTGAGGTTTCCTGAGAAGGTGCTTGATGAGCGGGCTCAGTCATGGCTGGTGACGGCCGCGGCCTTTACGAATAACAACGAGTTTGAGGTGGGCACCAACCTACAGGTTCACTTGATTACGAATACGGTAAACGGTTTCACCAATGGCTATCAATTTGTACTGCCGCCGTTTTCTATGCAGAGTTTTGAGTGGTATACCAACGGACCCCTTCCCCGTCTGGAAGTGTCGACAACCTCTGTGACCGTTGTAGAGGGGCAGACGGTTCAGTTTAATGTCCGCCTTGAAGACCTTCCCGGCGGGCCCATTCAAGTCAACCTCCGGCGTCGTTTTGGTGATGCAGATATATCTGTTTCCGGGCCCACCAGCCTGACGTTTAATACTTCGAACTACAACACATGGCAGCCGGTAACCGTGGCGGCGGCCCGTGATGATGACAGTTTGGCAGGCAATGCGCAGGTGGAGTGTATAACGTCTGACGGTGTTTTAAAACTGGTCGATGTGCTGGAGGAAGATGTCGACTCCAATATTGAAGTGCTGCCTTCCAGCCTCTATGTTCCGGAGAACGGAACGGCCTCTTTCAATATAAAGTTGGAGAAACAGCCGGGCTTTACAACTACCGTTTCCGTGTCGAGGATCAGCGGTGACACGAACCTTACCCTATCGGGCACCTCCACATTTATTTTCACTGCGTCCAATTGGGACACCTGGCAAACCGTCACACTGGCAGCCTCTGCAGATGATGATCTAAATGAGGATGAAGCCATTTTTCGCTGTCAATCAGGCTCCCAGATTATGACGGATGTGACCGCGATAGAGGATGACAAAGATATTACGCGATTACGTGTCGATGCCGACACCTATTGCGTCAGAAGTGATTCGATAGATCGTTCAGGAGAAACACAGTTATTACCTTTTAATGGCTGGCTTCAATACGTACAGCGCAAAGCCTTTATCCGGTTCAGCGCCACCAATCTTCCCGACCAGTTAACCTCAGCGTCTTTGCTGTTGACCGTAGATACCGCGGAAAGTACGGCATCGTATACGTGGAGTATCTACGGCCTGAAGGATGGGCACAGTAATGAAAACTGGAATGCTTCCACGATTACGTATAGTAACTCACCCGCGTTCAGTCCAGAGCCGGACGAAGTCAATACAAACGAGGCTTCTTTGATTGGTCAGATTAATGCCACCCTGACGCCGGCCGATGCCGGCCACACCTATCAGATGGAAGATATTCACACCAACAGCCTGCGGGAATTTCTGGAAGCCAACACTAATGACTGGGTAACGTTTATCTTTATCCTCGAAACCCGCATTGATATGGCACAGGAGGTCTTTTGGGCTTCTTCCGAGCACGGATCCTATAATGGCCCCACGCTGAAGATTATTGAGGATAAGACTTATCGCATTACTACGGATACGTCGCATATGACCGTTGACGAAGGAAGCACGAATGGGTTGGGTGTGCGTTTTACCGGAACGCTTGATGCGACGCGAACGGTTGTCGTTTCGCGGGTCAGCGGTGACAGCGACATCCGGGTCGTTTCCGCACCGCTCGTCTTTACGACCAATAACTGGGATACGTGGCAGTATGCACAGATTGCGGTGGTGCAGGATGGGGATCAGGAAAATGGTACAGCAACGATTCAATGCACCTCGATTGGCATTCCCGACAAAGAGGTGACGGTAACCGAAGTCGATGATGACGTACCCCAGATAGCGCTGTCGACCAACAGGCTCACCGTTGAGGAGGGTCATTCAAACAGTATCAGTCTAAGACTGACCCTAGTTCCGGCGGGTACGGCGACGGTGCTGGTTTCCCGCCTATCGGGAGATGTCGATTTAACGGTCGTTTCCGGGTCGTATCTCTTTACGACCAATAACTGGGACACATGGCAGCCGGTGTTGATAGCCGCCGCACCTGACGGAGACGTCACCAACGGTGTTGCCACTTTTACCTGTAGTTCCGCATTTGCAGCCACCAAGGAGTTTCTCGTTACCGAGGAGGATTCAGAAGAGGCTTTTATCAGTTTAAGTGTGGGCAGCCTGACCGTAAATGAAGGAGAAACCAACACCTTCGATGTGCGCCTGACCCATCCACCCGAGGCCGTCTTGACCGTGGACGTCAGCCGGACATCCGGTGACACCAGCCTGGCGGTGGCAAGTGCGCTACCGTTGCTTTTCAGCAGTGCGAATTGGGATACCTGGCAGACGGTGGAAGTGGCGGCGGCCCAGGATGCGGATGATGCGGACGGAAGCGGGGTATTCGAATGTGTTGGTCCGCGCCTGGTCGGCGCCAGCATAACCGTTACTCTCTTCGATGATGACGATGTTACCGCCCCCTCCATTCTTAACGTGGAAGCCCTCCTGGATAATTCCGTTACCATCGAGTTTTCGGAAGAGGTGTTGTCTGTGACAGCCAACAATGTGGCTCATTATCATATTAATAACGGCATCAATGTGCTGGCTGCCGCTGTAGATGGGGGTGATGGCAGTATAGTGAACCTGACGGTGTCGCCCATGATAGACGGGGCCTATACATTGACCGTAAACAATATTCAGGACCTTTTCGGAAATACTGTTGCAACAAATACGTCGGCATTATTCAGCTATTCGAGTGGACCGAATGTATTCTACAGCGAGCCGCTGGATACAGATCCCGGCTGGACAACAGAGGATTTATGGGCTTTTGGTGAGCCGCAGGGCGGAGGGGGGCAGTACGGCAACCCTGATCCCGCGTCGGCCTATACGGGAACCAATGTATATGGATACAACCTTTCCGGTGATTATCAGAACAGTATGGCGTCGACAAAATACCTCACGACGGATGCGATTGACTGCTCGTCCCATACAAACGTCACGCTGGTTTTTGAGCGTTGGCTGAATGTAGAGATGCCCACTTATGACCATGCCTATATAGAGGCCTCGTCGAATGGAACAGACTGGGTGGTGATTTGGGAGAACAGCGCTACTATTACCGACAGTGCCTGGCTAACGGTCAGCAACAGCCTTTCAGCGGTAGCCGATGAACAGCCGACCGTGTATATACGCTGGGGTATGGGGGTGACGGACAGCGGTTGGAAGTATAGCGGATGGAATATAGATGATGTTCGCCTTCAGGGCACTGTGGCGCGTAATAGCCCGGTCCTGACAACCAATGAACTTTATGTAACGGAGGGCCAGACAAACCTGCTCGGCATCCACCTGCGCGACCCGGTGGTGGTACCGACAACAGTCACTGTGGCCCGGGCTTCCGGCGATACGGACCTGTCGATCGCCGGGAACACCTCATTTGTATTTGATGTTGGCAACTGGAACAGCAATCAATGGATATCCATAGCAGCTGCGGATGACGCTGACTCCGACAACGGCTCTGCCTCCTTTAGTTGTTCTGCGCCCGGACTTGGGCCCAAGATCTTTACTGTATGGGAAGTGGACGATGACTTGGCGATCCATGTACAGGCGGATACCCTGTATGTGCCTGAGGGGGCCATTGAGCCGCTTCAGATTCGTCTCAACAACCAGCCGCCGTCGACGGCAACGGTGACGGTTTCCAGAATCAGTGGCGATACCAATTTGATCATCAGCGGCAGTGCTTCCCTAACCTTTACCACAGGCAACTGGGATACGTGGCAGGCCGTCAATATTCAGTCCACCCCGGATGCTGACAGCATGGACGGCAGCACGCTTTTCCGTTGCACATCTCCCGGCTTGTCCAGTCAGGATGTGACCGCATATGAACAGGAAACTCCTCGAGCATTTCTACCCTTCCTTGAAACCTGGGAGTCCGGCAGTTTTTCCAATTACTGGTCGATCTATTCAGACCCCAACGGCCAGGTACAGCTTTCAACGTCGTGGACACCATATGAAGGTGCGAGACACGTGTTGCTTGATACCCAGGTCAACAGCATATATGCACTTAATGAATTGACGCTGACCGTCGATTTGAGCGGCAAGACCAATGTCCAACTGAAATTCTACGGCAAGGATTTTGGCGATGAACTCGAATCCATGTCTTCAAGCTTTTCGGGGCGGGAAAACTCAGATGGCGTCGCCGTCAGCGTTGACGGAACAAACTGGTACCGTGCTATGACGCTGGGCATGCCGTCGACAGTCTCCTATGACCAGTATGTACTCGACCTGGACAGCATTTTTGCGTCAAACGCAATCGGCTATCAAACCTATACCTATATCAAGTTTCAACAATATGATAACTATTCCATATCCAGCGACGGGTTTGCGTTTGATTATATTGAAATCACAGGCTCTAATGATGTGGTCAACATTCTGACCGACACCCCTGAGATAACTATTCCCGAGGGGGGGAGCAATACACTCCAGGTGCGGCTGTCAGAAGAACCGGTTGCCACGTCCACCGTCATGGTGAGCAGGATCTCGGGAGACCCTGACATTACGGTTGTCAGTGGTTCAACTCTGATTTTCAGCACATCCAATTGGGATACGTGGCAGCCGGTTGTCTTGGCGGCTGCTGAAGACGGCGACACCCTTCACGGTACCGCTGCAATTTCACTCGATATTAGCTTTGGAAATGACCGGCTCGTTACCGCTGTCGAACAGGATAATGACCAGGCGATTTGTGTTTCAACAAATCTGTTGTCTATACCCGAGGGTGAAACCCGGGCCTTTAATGTGCGGCTGAACACGGAGCCGCCTGCGGACACCACTGTGGCCGTGACCAGAATTTCCGGCGATTCCGATCTCTCCATCACGGGACCGGCCTCGCTGGTTTTTTCACCCTCCACCTGGGACACCTGGCAAAGCATCACCATCGCGGCGGCAATGGATAGCGATTATATCAACAGTTCGGCCGTCTTCCGCTGCAGTTCAGCCGCTGCGACCGATGTAGATATTACGGTCTGGGAATGGGAAGTTCCCCGCGCCGAAATTCCTTTCCTGGAAACATGGGAGTCGGGAGTCTTTTCCAATTACTGGTCACGGTATTCCACGGCGACAGGGCGCATACAGCTCCTGACGGCGCAAACGCCGTACGAAGGTTCCTATCATGTGGTTATGGATGCGGAGGGTGCAGGATATTCTCTCAATGAGTTGACTCTGGCCGTCAATCTGGAGGAATGGACCAATGTGATGCTCGACTTCTGGTGGGAGGAATACGGTGATGAAACACACGCGATGAGTGCCTCCTTCACAGGGCATGAAAACAGCGATGGTGTGGCGGTCAGCGTTGATGGAACCAACTGGTATCGTGTCGTATCTCTGGCTTCAACGTTGTCTGACACCTATACCCAGCAAACGCTGAATCTTGATGCCATCTTCAGTTCCAATGGCATCGGCTACCGGCCGTATACCTATATTAAGTTCCAGCAGTACGATAACTATCCAATATACACCGACGGGTTTGCCTTCGATTACATATCGTTGACAGGCAATGTTGTGACGTTGCACATGCTGACCGATAAGCGCGAGACAGCGATTGCGGAGGGAGGCGAAACGAACTTCCTTGTGAAACTTTCAGAAGAGCCTCTCACTCCGCAAACGGTGACCGTAAGTCGAACGGCAGGTGACACGGATATTGCAGTGAGCGGTGGCGCCACCCTCATGTTTACTACTTCCAACTGGGATACCTGGCAGTCGGTTACACTGAATGCACAGGAGGATGCAGACTGGCTTGCAGGTACCGCCACCGTACAGTGTACATCGGCCGACATGCCATCACTCGATATTACCGTGATTGAGTCGGATAACGACTTTGACCCCACATACAGCCTTCCCTGGGTGGAGACCTTTGAGGCATCACCGACTAATATGGCGGGCACACCGGGAGATTTAAACGGTCAGAACGGCTGGGTTTCGACACCTCTCGATGCGGGTCAGGTGTCGACTGAAGCAGCCCGCGAAGGAACCCAGTCGTGCCGGATTGTGAACGGATCTGTTGCCCATGACTTTCATGACGCAAAGACAAACATCACCATTACATTCTTTACGATTCCAGCGATGGGTTCTCTGAATCCGTCGCCCGATAACGCATCAGCGGTATGTATGTTCAATTCAAATGGCAACGTTGTGGCGTACAGCGGATCTGTTGCCATGACGAGCAGTGCTGTGTATCCAACTGCTGGCTGGCGTAAAGTCCAGATGCATTTAGATTATGGATCGCAAACATGGGATCTGTTGGTTGATGATACCAACGTCTTTTCTGATCTTGCGTTTTATATGACACACAGCGCGTTTTCGCAGTTCTCTGTCGCGAACAGAAATATAAGTACCGCGTTCATAGACAACGTTCATATCAGCATGTCATCAAATGCAGACGATACAGATGGGGATGGCATTCCGGATGATTGGGAACAGGTTCATGCGGGTAATCTGGAGATGATGAATAATGACACCGATTCAGACGGAGATGGCATCCTTGATATAGATGAGTACATAGGCGGAACGCAGCCCACGAACAGCGCCTCCTATCTTATGATTGCCGAACTCAAAAATGGTTTCGGCCCGACCAGTGGCAATGTGCTTCAATGGGATTCAGTTTCGGGTCGCCTCTATCACGTGTACTGGACAACCAGTCTGATCAATCAATATCACTTTGAATATATCAACAGCAATCTACCGGCCCGGCCGCCGATTAATGTTTGGACAGATAACGTGCCGCATACAGAAAACAGCGGGTTTTACCGAATCGGCGTGGAATTAGAATAAACAATGGGTCTTGCGCGGAATTAACGGGTAAAAAGAGACTTGGCGGATTGCCGGATGTCTTGGACTTTGCCGGAAATTACGGGATTCGATGATGAGATCACGGTTCGACCATGAAGACCTGAGGGTGTACCGAGGGGCCATCGGATTTGTGGCGTGGGAACGAAGTTTGGAGGAACGATAACAGGTTGGGATCGCAAATAACGTACTCGTACACCTACTCGTACACACCTATCTTTCTTGCACGATCAAGGGCACAGGCGCATCTTTCGTAATGATTACCCGAGGCCTTCTCTGCGATGTTACAAAGGCTTTGGCATAACTCCTACAGCCAAAGCCTTGTAGCTGTAACACACTTGGCAACTGCAGCATTTAGGGTTATTTTACCTGTAGCGCCTGCATTTCCGAAAAGACTCCGTCACGGGCGGCCAGCTCTTCATAGGTGCCGCATTCAATGCAGCGCCCGTCTTTCATCACCACAATACGGTTGGCCTGTCTGATAGTGGACAGCCGGTGTGCAACGATAAAAGTTGTGCGATTCTGTATAGCTCGATTGATGGCCTCCTGCACCTGCTTCTCGGCGATGACATCCAGGGCTGATGTGGCTTCGTCTAACACTAGAATGCGTGGATCCCTGAACAATGCCCGGGCGATGGCCAGGCGCTGGCGCTGTCCGCCGGACAGCAGGGCACCGTTCTCGCCAATTTTTGTGTCGAGGCCTTGAGGCATTTGCTCGATAAATTCTTTGAGGTTAGCCATTTCCAGCACACGGTAAAGAGATCCCTCATCGAACGCACCACCGTTCTTCGAGCCATGTACTATGTTGTCCCGGATCGTGCCTGAAAAAAGAACCGTCTCCTGGGGGACGACGGAGATGGAGCGCCGGAAATGCCGCATATCAATGTTTTCCATATCGCGGTTATCGAGTAAAATGCGCCCCTGCTGCGGGCGGTGAAAACCAATGAGCAGTTGCATTAGGGTGGATTTTCCGGCACCTGAAGGTCCAACAAAAGCCACACATTCACCCGGTTTTACATGTAGGCTAAAGTCGCTAACGGCATTTGAGAGACTGTTGTCATAATGAAAAGAGACCCCGTCAAAAAGGACCTCTCCCTGCACACTTTTCACGATGTGTTTACCTTCATTCTGCTCTAGGTCTGGACATTCGAGTATATCCCCGATAGAGTAAATTGATTCGATGCCCTTGCTGATGTGTGGAAAGAGGTTGATGAGCTGGGTCGTAGAGGTGACCATCATGGTAAACATGCTCTGATATAAAGCGATTTCACCGACCGTAATCCACCCATTCCAGCAGGACCAGCTCAAGACGGCCAGACCAATGAGGAGCGACAATTGGAAGGTAACCCATGCAGATGAGCCGAACAAGGCATTCATCATGTCGAGCCTCTTGCCGCTCTCGTTGACGGAGTCAAATTTTTCCAGCACTTTGTCCTTTGCCTCTTCCTCTAAACCATGTGCCCGGGTCACCGGTATCATATTAATCATTTCAATGACTTCGGACGACATAGCTTCCACTTCACTGCGAAAGACCCGGTTGCGTGTCTGGATACCATTGCGAAAAAGAGTGCGAATCGTGGCGGCCACGGGCACCAGAAAGACAAAAATGGGAAGCAACCTGGGGTCCCTTACGCTTACCACAATGATGGCAAACAGCAGGCTACACAGGGAGCCGAGCCCGACTTCGCCGAAAAACATGCAAAAATTTTGAATCTGCTCGACGTCCCGCAGAACCTTCGCCTGTAAACGCCCGGACTCCGTGCGGTCATGGAACGATATTGAAAGTTGCTGTATTCGGATGGCCAAATCATTGCGCAGCCCTTTTTCCATTCTCCGTACGGTCGAGCTCAAGAGGTGAATGAAATAGCAGTGGGAGGGTATGTTCTGGGCGACCATAACAGATGCAAAAGCAAAAAGGCCTACCATATTCTGTATGGGTGTTTCTTTAACGGCGGCCAGTGTATTGATGACCTCTGCCAGTAAAAAAGGGATAATATATACCGGCGATTGCTTTAAGAGGTAAACGAGAGTAAGCCAAATATAAAAATAGAACGGCTTGTTGAGAAGATAGAAGAGAGTCCAAACAGGCCGTTGGCTTTTATATTTATATTCCAAAGCCTTTGCCTGTGTAGTTTCTCTCATGCCTGCAAACCCACGGGTTACGCTCATCTCATTGTGAATCCATATCCAGCTAATCTTCCAATGTTGATTGTTGAAATGTATGCTTTTGCGAACTACATTGCAACACGTGCCTAGTTCAACTGTTGCACGTGTCCGCTCATGGTTCTGAAAAAAATAACCGGAAGTATTGGAGGTCTCATTACGGGGGCGCTCCTGATAGGCAGCCTGTTTGCCGGGGCCAAACTGTACTCGAGCGAAGCCCCGCTGTCAGATGCTGATTCGGCCTATGAGCATATGGCCCTGTTTACGAGGGTTGTTGAATTTATAAGGCAGCACTACGTGGATGAAGAGCGGGTTCATTATGGGGACCTGATGCGCGCGGCACTTCAGGGCATGCTGCAATCGCTCGACGAACACAGCTACTTCATGGAACCTGAAGAATACAGTGACATGAAGGATGATACCGAAGGGCATTTCGGTGGTCTGGGCATTCACATCACCCTTCGCGAAAATATACTGACCATTGTTACGCCGATGGAAGGCACCCCGGCGTTTGACGCCGGGTTGTCCGCAGGTGATCGCATCATTGAAATTGAAGATGAATCCACAGAGGGTATTTCCCTGCAGGAGGCTGTCCGCAAGCTGCGCGGGGCGCCCGGCACCAGGGTCCGCATCAAAATACACCGTCCCGAACCGGAAGAAATCAAAGAGGTGGAAATCGTTCGGGGAGATATCAACATCAGCAGTGTTAAAAGTGCCTGTATGCTCAGAGATGCCATCGGTTATATTCGTATAACGCAGTTTATAGAGCCCACAGAACAATCACTGCAGGAAGATATAGCCGAATTAAAAGAAAAAGGTATGCAGGGTCTGGTGTTGGATTTGCGCAACAATCCGGGCGGGCTTTTATCATCCGCTGTCGATGTCAGCAGCCTGTTCCTGCCGCGCCGCGCCCTCATCGTATATACCGAAGGCCGCCTTGAAGGAGATCGGGAAGAGTACCGATCCCGCAATAAAAACATCTTTAACGATATAAGCCTTGTCATTTTAGTGAATGGGGGAAGCGCCAGTGCTTCTGAAATTGTGGCCGGGGCTCTGAGGGATCATAAGCGGGCCGTTCTCGTGGGTGAAAAGACTTTTGGAAAAGGGTCTGTTCAAAGCATTCTGCCGGTTTCAGACGGTGCCGCCCTGCGACTGACAACGGCTAAATACTATACGCCCAGCCGGCAGGTTATTCACGGAAAGGGGCTTCAGCCGGATGTTGAAATTACCCTTTCTGCGAGACGTTGGCAGCAGATCCTGACAGAGCGGGGGGCGTTGGAAAATGATCCTGACGGCGGCATTTGTCATGCGCTTCAATCAGTAGACGACCCGCAGCTGGCGGGCGCGGTTGACATCCTGACCGGCATCATGATCTATAACAACCGGAACACCAAAACATTTTAACCATGCCATCATGATTGTATTGGGAATAGATACATCGTGTGATGAAACCGCGGTCGCGGTCGTCGCTGACGGAAGGCACGTGCTGTCAAACGAAATATACAGCCAAACGCGAGAACACGAGGCCTATGGCGGGGTCGTTCCCGAGATAGCCTCCCGCAAACACCTGGAAATATTGCCGCAGCTTCTGCAGCAGGCGGTCAGCAATGCCGGATTGAAGTGGTCCGGGATAGACCGCATCGCGGTTACGTATGGCCCCGGTCTGGCAACATCACTGCTGATTGGCTTTACGTGCGCGCGCGCTTTGTCAGAGAGTCTTCGCGTACCCATGACAGGAGTGAATCATTTGCAGGCACACCTGTATTCGACTCTGCTGGACCAACCACACCTCCCCCCGCATCTGTTTCCCGCATTAACGCTGACGGCCTCTGGAGGCCACACCTGCCTGGTTCTAAGTAACAGCCAAACAGAGATTCAATTGTTGGGCAGCACACTCGACGACGCGGCCGGGGAAGCGCTAGACAAGGGGGCCACCATTCTTTCGCTGGGGTATCCCGGCGGACCCGCTCTGGAAAGGGCTGCTGAAGGCGGATCAACCCGGCGCTTTTCTTTTCCCCGCGGGTTAGATAAAAGCTACGCATCACACCTCAGAGGCGTGGATCCCGACCTCTGTTTCAGTTTCAGCGGCATCAAGACATCGCTACTGTACTTCACTCAAAAACACCGTCATGAGTTGCAAGATCCAGCTTTTCTTCGCGACACGGCGTGCTGTTATCAGGAAGCTGTGATGGACGCCCTGACCGGAAGAGTGAAAAAAGCGCTGCAAAAACACCGGCCCGTCCGCCTGGCATGTGCCGGAGGTGTTGCCAGAAACAAAACATTGCAATTCAAAATGGCATCGCTGGCCAGCCAGTATGGTATTCCGCTGAATTTTGCCAGCCCAACCTACTGTACTGACAATGCGGCTATGGTTGCGGGCTGGGCGCATGTTTTGTTTGAAAGAGGTTGTGACAGGTGTCCCGAGGACATCATGCCGGGATTGAGTATCACCGCCTGAGGGTCCGGCCTGTTGCGCCGGTGAACCGCCTGAGAGCAGCGTTGGGGCGGTCAAGCTGCAGCGGTGTATCCGAACCCTTGTTGATGATCCGCAGACATCATTCGCTCGGTGGCGCCACCTGTTGGCGGCGCTGTTTTTTTTCAGATTGCTGATGTTTTTTCTCGAGCATGCGTTCTTTCTGGCGGCGGGAGCGACGGCGTTTTTGTCGGCGGATTTTTTCCTGAGCCTGCCGCCTAGCACTTTTAACGCCCTCCTCCTTTTCCTCCAAACGGTCACACAGCTCGCGGCGGGCAAAAAAGCGATTCATGGACTGTGAGCGAAACCTCTGGCATTTTATCTCCAGACTCGAAGGCTTATGGAGTAAATAGACACAGGAGGAGGTTTTATTAATTTTCTGGCCGCCTTTGCCGGCGCCCTTAATAAATCGCTCTTCGAGGTCGGCCTCGCCTATACCCAGGCGCTCCATCCGGGCGACCAGTTGACGCCCTTTTGAATCCGTGACGTTAAACTGCGGCATTCCTATTTCTTTGTTTTGTTTGGAACCGCCATCATGATAATGTTGCGCCCCATTTGCTGGGGTTTTTGCTCAATAATTGCATCTTCACCCAGATCTTTGGCAACCCGGTTCATGAGGTCGTAGCCGAGTTCCTGATGAGCCCGCTCGCGACCTCGGAAGAAAAGAGAAAACTTCACGCGATGGCCATGGTTTAGAAAATCACGGGCGTGCCGCACCTTGAATTCATAATCATGGTCGTCCACGTTGGCGTGAAATTTAACTTCCTTCATTTTGGTAACGACCTGACTTTTCTTTGCCATCCGTTTTTTCTTACCCTGATCATATTTATGTTTGCCGTAATCCATAATACGGCAGACAGGGGGTCGGGCAGTGGGCGAAACCTCCACGAGGTCTAGCCCTTTATCATTGGCCAGGGCCTGGGCTTTTCGCGTAGGCAGCACGCCCAGCTGATTGCCCTCGTCATCGACAACTCGGACTTCAGGAATCCTGATCCATTGATTTACACGTGTTCGCGGTGTTCTAATCTTTCTCCTCCCGGTTCATATGTTTAGTTATTCTCCGAGCGTTCTTTCGCCGGAGTCACACACTTAAGCAATTCCTCTTCTTTGATCCTGGCAATAAAATCATCCAAAGAAAAAGAGCCTAGATCGTTTTGCTTCAGACCGCGAACAGACACGCGACCCTCCTCAGCCTCTTTGGGGCCGATAATCAGCATGTAGGGCACCTTTGCCTCCCGGGCCGATCGAATTTTTGCCCCCAGCTTTTCTGAGCGTTCGTCACGGGTTGCCCGAATTTCCTCTTTCTTAAGCTTTTCGACAACGCCCGCGGCATAATCAAACTCATCGTCGGTTAAAGGCAGGACGCGAACCTGCTCGGGCGACAGCCAGACGGGAAAAGCTCCCGCATAATGTTCCACCAATATGCCGAAAAAACGTTCAATACTGCCCAGCAGTGCGCGGTGGACCATATAGGGCTGATGCGGTTGACCGTCCTCACCGATATAAGTCATGTGAAAGCGTTCCGGCAGATTGAAATCAAACTGGATAGTGCTCATCTGCCACTCTCGCCCGATGGCATCACTGATCTTCAAATCGATTTTGGGGCCATAGAAGGCCCCTCCACCCTCGTCCACCTCATAGGGAATATGTACGCCCTCAAGTGCATTTTTAAGAGCTTCTGTGGCCTGCTCCCAACGCGACGGATCTCCCACCGATTTTTCCGGACGAGTGGACAGATAGGCTCGTATATCTTCGAATCCAAAAGCCTTCCACATGGCTCTGGCAAACTGAATAACTTCCTGAATTTCCCCTTCGACCTGGTCTGGCGTACAGATAATATGGGCGTCGTCCTGGGTGAATCCGCGCACTCTCAGCAAACCGTGCAGCACGCCGGCTTTCTCATAGCGGTAGACGGTGCCGAGCTCGGCCCAGCGCAGGGGCAGCTCTCTGTAAGACCGGCGAGATGACTGGTATATTTGGATATGGAAAGGACAGTTCATCGGTTTGGTGAAATATTCCGTGCCATCGATGTCCATGGAGGCGAACATACTGTCGCGATAAAATCCGAGATGACCGGACGTTTCCCAAAGCCGGCCCTGTCCCACGTGCGGAGTATAGAGCAGCTCATACCCGCCCTTAAAATGCTCCCGCCGCCAGAAGTCTTCAATAATACATCGTATGCGCGCCCCTTTAGGGTGCCAATGAATCAAACCCGGCCCGACCTCGTCCTGAATGGAGAACAGGTCCAGCTCTCGGCCCAGCCGGCGATGATCGCGTTTCTTTGCTTCTTCCAGTTGTTTGAGCCGCACTTTAATCTGCTTCGCATTGACATCGGCGATTCCGTAAAGGCGCTGCAGCATGGGGTTCGTCTCTATTCCGTGAAAATAAGAGCCCGCGACTGATAGCAGTTTGAAAGCGCCCAGCTGGCCCGTCCTTTCAACGTGCGGCCCCCGACACAAATCAGTAAAATCACCACAGGAGTAAAACGTAATGTTATCGCCTTCCGGAATGGCGGCCAGGCGATCCAGTTTGTACCTCTGGCCCTTCAGCACTTTTTCCGCTTCTTCCCGTGAGACCGTCCAGCATTCAAAAGGATGATCCTCTTTGATGATCTGCTTCATTTCCTCTTCAATGCGCTCAAAATCATCCGGTGTCAGACGGTGCGGAAGATCAAAATCGTAATAGAAACCATCATCTGTAGCCGGGCCTATATCGAGTTGCACATTCTCAAAAAGGCGACATACGGCCGCCGCCATCACATGCGAGGTGCTGTGACGTATTGTATGCAGTTTTTCTTCTTTAGAACTCATGGTCGGGTGTCATCCGTTATGGGGCGGGAATCTATGAAGCCGGGCAACATGAAGAGAGGGCTGCAAAGAACCCCGCGACCGGGGGCGTCTGGAACCCCGTTTACGACTGTGTCATCATTATCTTAATCGCGCTGTTACCCATTTATCTCAAGCTTTCTCACAATAGAGAGTTGTTACACAATAGCAAAAAGCGAATATAGCACAAGGAAATTATTACCAGTTGTCAAAAAGTGAAAAGTGATGGTGAATGGACAAACAAACTGAGCCCCTTGTCGGTGTTTGGGGGCTCAGTTTGTTTGTCTATTCACCATCACACATAATGCCAGAAAATCAGCCTTGCCCCAGCAAATGAACAGGCGTATAAATAACATCATCCAACCGTCACCAACGAGCCGCCGAAAGGGTCGTTTTATTGGTTGAAAGTTGCGCTTACATGAGGAAGGAAGACCAGAATGGGAGGCTTGGGAGCTATGGCATGAACGAGCGAACCAGCAGGAACTCACTGGGCCGTGATCGCGAAGCGACCTCTGCCCACCCCGTTCTCCCGCCCCGCGGTGACTACCGCACGCTGCTCTCGTTTCATAAAGGCGAGGTGGTCTACGACATTACCTTCCGGTTCGCGCACAAGCACCTGCGCCGAGGCGACCGCACCATTGATCAGATGATTCAGTCGGCGCCGGTGCCTGGGACAATTTCGAATTCTGATTGGTGTGAGTGTGTTCCTGTACAAAGACGCATCCTGAAAGAGAAGAAACTACGAAACACGCGAAAGGCGCGAAATGGAAACAAACATGCTGTATAAGGAAGAAAGTTACAAGATTATTGGTGCCTGCTTCGAGGTCTACAACTATCTGAAAGCAACGGGAATGCAGTTGGGATTACTGGTAAATTTCGGGCACTATCCCAAGATTGAACACGAAAGATATATCAATCAAATTTCGCGCCTTTCGCGTGTTTCGTAGTAAATGAAAAACCGAGCAATCAATAGAACGATCAACAACAGGGAAATGACATGAAAACAATGAGATGGATGATGACAGCAGTACTGACCGCAGTGATGTTCGCAGCAGGCAGCGTATGGGCTGGCAATTTGACACCTCCCGGGGCGCCGGGAGCGACAATGAAGACGCTGGATCAGGTGGAACCGCGGATACCGGTTGTAAGTGCGCCGATAACCCTGTCCGCTTCTGGTTCGTATTATCTGACGACGAATCTGAGCGGCACGGTGACGATCAGCGCCGATAATGTGACGCTGGACCTGATGGGGTATGCGATTGTGGCTTCGTCCGGCAACGCTATCAGTCAAAATGGCGCACGCAAAAACCTGCTGGTTCGCAACGGCATTCTTTCTGCCCCGAGCGGTAATGGCGTGGACTTCAGCACATCCATGTCCGGTGCGAACGGGGTGCTCGAAGACTTGCGCGTGACCGGATGTGCAAATTACGGCCTAGTAGTAGGTGGCGGATATACCGTTCGCCGTTGTCACATCAGCGGAGTCACACTGGCGGGCATAGGGGTCTATGGCGATTCGCGGATCAGCGACAACACGATTGTCAACTGCGGAACGGGTATCGAATTGAGCGGCACGGGAGCCTATGTGGCCGACAATATTGTCAAGGGCAACACCGATAACTACGATTTTTCCACCGGCAACCAGCTCAACCTCCTGCTCTGCGAAATCCCTGAAACCCTCGACTGGCCCTGCTCGGTCAAGCTGGCCGGGACGCTCTCGATGACGAACACCGGGGTCAGCGGCATTACCGTGGCCGCCAACGACGTGACCATCGACATGGCCGGCCACACCCTGATCGGTCCTGGCGCAAGCAGCGGCCACGGCATCTATCAGGCCGACATCTACCGCAATCTGCGCGTGTTTAACGGGAAAGCGGTTGAGTGGCAGGGCCTCGTCCAGGCCGGCATTTATGCCGCTGGGACGGGAACGATCCTGTCCGATCTACAGACATCAACCAACTACTACGGCATCGTCGCAGGCTCCGGCAGCACGATCTCCGACTGCACGGCCAACCGCAACGGCGATAACGGCATCAACGCGGGCTTAGGCAGCACGCTCTCCGACTGCGCAGCCTACAACAACGGCGATGACGGCATTTTCGCGGACGCTGGAAGCACGCTCTCCGACTGTTCGGCCAGGTACAACGGCGATCACGGCATCTGGGCAAACTCCGGCAGCACCTTCTCTGACTGCGCAGCCTACAACAACGGCGATGACGGCATCTACGCGGGCGTCGGCAGCACGATCTCCGACTGCGCGGCCATGAACAACGGCAATGACGGCATCGACGCGGGATCAGGCAGCACGCTCTCCGGCTGCGCGGCCAGGTCCAACGGCGGTGACGGCATCTTAGCGGGCTCCGGCAGCACGCTCTCCGATTGCGCGGCCAGTTACAACACGGGCGACGGAATGCAGGTTTTTTCTGATTCGCGCGTGGTCGGCTGCGTCTGTCACAACAACGGCTTCAACACTGGAGACGGCGCGGGGATTCACGCAACCAGCAGCGACAACCGCATCGAGGGTAATACCTGTACGGACAACGATCGCGGCATTGATGTGGACACCTCCGGCAACTTCATCGTGAAAAATTCCTGCTCGGGGAATACGACCGAGTACGATATTGTGGGCGGCAACGATGTCGGCACCATTCAGACCACTCCGGTCGGCGCCGGTGCCTGGGACAATTTCGAATTCTGATTGGTGTGAGTGTGTTCCTGTACAAAGACGCATCCTGAAAGAGAAGAAACTACGAAACACGCGAAAGGCGCGAAATGGAAACAAACATGCTGTATAAGGAAGAAAGTTACAAGATTATTGGTGCCTGCTTCGAGGTCTACAAGGAAAAAGGGAACGGTTTTCTTGAGGCCGTGTATCAGGAATGCCTGGCTATTGAGTTTGCCAGGCAGCATATCTCGTTTGTGGAGAAGCCCCGATTGCGGCTTTCTTACAAAGGACAGGACCTTCGACAATTCTATGAAGCGGATTTTATCTGTTTTAATGAGATTATCGTTGAGATCAAAGCGGTGAAGTGTCTCACAGACGAACACAGGGCTCAAGTCATCAACTATCTGAAAGCAACGGGAATGCAGTTGGGATTACTGGTAAATTTCGGGCACTATCCCAAGATTGAACACGAAAGATATATCAATCAAATTTCGCGCCTTTCGCGTGTTTCGTAGTAAATGAAAAACCGAGCAATCAATAGAACGATCAACAACAGGGAAATGACATGAAAACAATGCAATGGATAATGATAACGGTACTGTTCGTAGCAATAGCGGCGAGTGCAGCGAACACAGGAACGGATCCGGCGGATACGTACGCC
>CAYXEW010000040.1:8339-20789 GCA_964464115.1 uncultured Verrucomicrobiota bacterium | reverse complement strand
GAGTCCCAGACTGTCGATCTGGTTGTTGCGGGTTCGAGTCCCGTCGCTCCCGCCATCCTTCGCTTTGGAATGTATAATGAATGTTCCTGGCGGTCAGTTGTCGCCCCTTTCAAATGCAGGTCTTCCGCAGAATCTTTGGGTGAAAAGAGTCTTGAGGGATTGAGGATGTCTTGTACTTTGCTGGAAATGTTGGAAAATGGCGGATCGAAGGATCGGAAATATCTCGTAGCGAGATTTTCCGGGCATGGATAGGGAGAGATTGGGGGTGTCCTCGCCAATGACGTGCGAATGCTTGTGGCGCGAGAACGAAGTTTGGAGGAACGATAACCGGTCAGGATCGCAAATAACGTACTCGTACACCTACTCGTACACACCTATCTCCCTTGCACGATCAAGGGCACAGGCGCATCTCTTGACCCACAGATTCTGCGGAAGACCTCAAATGCAGGGGGTCATGGGGCCACTTGACACAACACATGCCAACTAGTAGTATGCACCTCCTATGCTTATAAAGGCGTCATATGAAAGGGGTTTTTTATGGAGAGTGGCGCAAGAGATCCTGTGACGATGTCTGAAGCCAGGGCCATACGCAATTTTAAAGCCGTGTGCTACCTTGCTGTTGACACCTGCGTTGGTACCTTGTGGTGGGTTGAAGAGGACTTCTGGAAAAAAAAGCTCGGAGCTGTGTATGATCTGGCTTCTACACGCAAAGGTCATCCCGGTCTTTCCATTCGTCAGCGCCCACCCGCATCGCCTTACGAAATGATTCCCATGTTGCACGGATCAACAGGTAACCGTGGTCCTGTCAGGGTAGAGGGATTGTCAGATGAACCGGATCATTTAACATCATTTGGTTCGTTAAGACCGGTGGGCGCCGGTATGGATCTGTTTTTCTATGCCATCAGACAAAACCGGCACAAACCCCGACTCGATCAGAAGGAACAGGCGGCATTGCTCAACTGGCTGAAACAAAAGGATTTGCTGGATGAGTAGCGACACATTGGACAACTGGGTAGAATGGCATCGGGTATGTAACTTGAGTAAATGCTCCGCAGACGCCGGAAAGAACCTCCTTAATTACGGAAAAAAGGTTTTTAATGATGAAGCCAAAATCCAGTTTTTCGGTGCGAAAAATGCCGCTGAACGCCTGCATGAACCATTGCCGGGCGATGGCCGGTTTGCAGGCAGCAAAAATGAAGAATGCTGGCAGTACATAGAATATTACCTTTTGAATAAAACGGTTCAGGGCGGAACAAAAAGTGCCAAGGCCTATATTTGTGATCATGTTGCGAAACAGCCCGCGCATACACAGCATAGGAGTTTCCGCGCCGGATTTCATCGGTTGTGTCGCAACGTGGTTCGCGAGTTTTATGCCGAAGAACTAAAAGACATGAAACTTCGCCAGGCCGAACACCTTGTATCACTGGATGAAGCCGTCGGCGAAGAGGCGGATACATCCCTGGGTGAGATGATTGGTACGGATGATTTGGCGATTCACCTTCCTCTTGGAGAATTGATCCAGTCTGAAATAGACGAGTTCACTCAAATTTCAGAAGAGCTGGCACCGGCTATCTGGCAGGATATGACCCGGCGGGAGCGCTATGTGCTCTGGGCGGCCGTCAACGGGTTGCCCATAACATCTGACTGGCTGCAAGAGAGACTGGGTGTGAAAAAATCACAATTGTCACAGGCACGAAAAGATTTCAGCGCCCGCATCACGGGCATGCTGAATAAAACCAATATAACCGGGGACGAATATGCCGTTCATGTTTTGAAACAATTTATTGCTGCCGCGCTGGAGCCCTTCTTTTCCGAATGGGAAAAATCGGAAAACATCACCCAAGCTTACTTCAACAGGGCAGACGGAGAAAAAGAATGAGAAATTTGCCCAACGTGAAGCACTATAAGGCCACATCGGAACAAGTGCGCCATCTGGCAAAATGGCTGGCAGCATATGAATTGAGCGAGGCCCCCAGCTTCGAGCTGGAAGAACCGGTCTCCAAAACAGATAAACCGGATATCGATATTCCAAGCAGGGCCTTTGATAAAGAAATTGCGAGGGGGCAGATACGTCTGTTTACTCCTGAAGTAGCGCCGAAAATGGATTTGATTTACTTTGCGGTCCTCAAGGAGTGGGATAACAATGAATGGCTGATCGCTCCCTTCAACCCTTTCTCGGCCCCGGCCTTACCCGGCGAACTGCTGCTTGAAGCTCGTCAGGAACTGCATCTCAAAGTGCTCTGCCTATGGAATGCCCACACCATGAGCAGGGAGCTGGTGCAGAAGTCATGGATTGAACAGACGTTGTCTGACGAGGAATTGATGGCCGCCTGGTCGGTATTCAAACATGTCGCGATCGGTGCCAAACTACCGGAACCGCTGGAGGTTCGCGTCGGCCCGCATGTCCTGCGGGCAGATGACCCACGGATTGAATACCAGCGCGAGCAAACAGCCCGGCTGTACAAGCTCACACAGGAAGAGGCGGGGGATAGTGGGCGACAGATCCGTTTTGCTGATTATCTTGATTATTTCAAAACCATGCCACTAGCGGCCGGGGAAAAGACGCATAAAAGCCCATGTGTTTTTATGGCCGGTTACGATTCGACAGAGGCGGTACATGAGCGGCTATTGGCTGTCTGCAGTGAATTTGATCCACTGATTCCCCGTTCACATGAAGACATTCGCTGTGAATGGACAGTGGACATGCAGACCGAGTATGACATTAGCAGAATTATTCTCTTTACTGACGGGATAGAAGAACCTGTCGGCTATCCGGAATTCGATTTAGAAGACCGCTTGCTGCGCATTATTCTGCTTCGGCACTATCTCCCGCCGCATGCCGAACCCGTCCGCTCGGCAACACAAATAAAAATTTTAATTCTACCGGCAGGTGCATAACAGAAACGTATGAACCTGCTGACCAAAAAAGGTAGTAAATGCAATTCCGCACAACATCTGCGGCAGACATACCTCAAGCATGGCGTCGGAACACTTTTGGCCGCGAAGCTGGAAGATTTCCAGCCTGTCTCATTGGCTGACCAGCAAAACGCCTGGTTCCAGTGCGTAGCCGAAGAACTGCTCCTTTGCAAGGCCTGCGGCAACGATGTACCGCATGACTGGTACGAGGCCTGCGGCGATATATCTCCATTCGACAACAGCATCCGACTCCGGGATGTCTGGGATCAACCGGCGGCCTGCGCTGTCTTTCCGCTGGCCAATCACAACGACAATGGCAAACCGGGTGTCGGGCACATCTGGATTTTCGGGGGCTTGGAGCACCGCGATAAAATAGACGGCACCGAAGTTATACCCTCCGAATACGGCATCTGTACCGTTGCGACTGACAAGTGGACTGGAACATCCTGGCAACTGGCCGGCATGATGGCCCTTCGCGCACTACAGGAGAACAACCCGGACCTGAAGAAAAAGCTTGCAGCGGATTGGATCATCACCGGACAGGTTGACGACAAGCTGGTCAAGCGGGTGGAGCTTGGAAATAAATTGGAACTGGCTTTACAGTGTAATCGCCGGTGGTTGCTACCCGGTGAAACCCGCGATGATTTACCCCTGAAATTTCCCGGCAGTAGCGGATTCCGTCTGGCACACCATCTTGACACGGCGTGGAATCATATTACCGGACAGGGCATTATTACGCAAGAGGGCGGTGGTTGGCCAAAAGTTGCGGCCTTTCACAGCTTTGCCAGTGGAGCGAGAGAGCCCGTCATTGCATCGGCATTATTAACGCAGGCGGAAAAATGTCAGCTTTGGCATACGGATGCCGAATTTTCAAAAACAGCAGCAGATGACATAGCCAATATATGTTGTGAGCTAGGCGTAACATTTCAAAAGCCAAAGACCATTTGTTCATCCAACATGGCAGAAGCCGAAAAACAGCTCGGCGAAGCGCTCACGCCTGAACTGGAAACGGGCAGGCAAATACTCTTCAATGTGACACAGGGCAATCGATTAATGAGCTATGCCGTGCATTCGCTGGCCCAGCGCTTTGAAAACCTTTTTCTGATTTATCGGGATTTAGATGCCGGCGAGTTTGAATTCACCCTGATCCGGTACGAAGGCGGGCAGCCGGTTACCCAAACCATCAAGGGGCACCCCCGGCAAAAAAAAGTTCATTGGGATGTATTGTTTTACAAACCAAAACCAGGCGCGCCTAAAACTTGGCAAGAATTATTAAAAAAAATCCGGAAAACGAAAGAGGATACCCCTTCAGAGGATACATGAGCAAAAATGAAGCCAGAAGAATATTGATTGGGAACAGCTTTCCGCTATCCTTAATCCGCACAAGGGTCGTCATTGAACCGCGATCATTGGAGGAGCTGAAAAAGGAATTAGAGGGGGCGATGATTTACTCATTTTGGGGACATGGCAATACGCTGGAAGTAGCCCGTGAAACCACCGGGTTTGACTTCACCCCCCACACCGGTCGCCCAGCCCTGACGTTTTCAGCAGATAAACGCCCCACACTCAGCGGGCACACCTTTTCAGAATGCTGGATCCTTTCACCCGATTACGCGGTGGGCTTCCGACCTGCGGTCGGCGAAGAAGTCGGAGCAGACAAAATTCAAAATTGGCAGGTTTTAAGAATTACATTTCAACAGGGAGAAGAACAATGAGTAGAGAAGACTTCTGGAAACGCAAATTAATGGCCTACCTTCATGATCCGCCGTGTAAGGCGCTGGATTTTTCCAGAAAACATGAAGAAATTGCCCGAGCTTTACAAAAGGCGGCCATTCCAGGGCAAGATGAGGAATGGCATCGAGCTGTAAGTAAAACTATAAATGATTCTGATTGGTTTGCTGCCGAAGCCGACCGTCTTGGTTTTGGCAAAGGACAGGAATTTACCCCTTTTGCGAATCAATCTAAGTTTAGACACCCAATGGGTGGGGGCGAGTATGAATTTCGCGCTGTTCCCGAATTGGCATTGGCCGAAGAAATTCTCCAGCAAACCGCACAAGGTATAGAGGTGGATTCTGATGCATCACCAGAAGAGCAAGCCCGGCAAAAGTTTTTCTTTTTCTGGAGGCGATGGATGGACGAAACCGTTCGAGCACAGGAGGGAAAGGGTCGGGAAATGGCCTTCTTCCCGGCAGACACAAGAATTCCCGATCACACCATCTGGAATCATATGTCATTAGCTTCAGCTCTGCAGGGCTGCAGGGATGATGAACACAACATAAAAGTTTCCTTTTTAATGTTTCAGCTTGGCCCCGTGCAGGATTTTATAGCACAGGCCCGATCAACGCGAGACTTGTGGAGTGGATCATACCTTTTATCGTGGCTTACTGGCTGCGCTATAAAAGCCATCACCGACAAACAGGGTCCTGATTCTGTTATATTTCCAGCGCTACGTTCACAGGGCGTCTTTGATGCGTTGCATCAGGAATTATTCAGTAAAATCAAATACGGCGGAGACACCCTATGGGAAAGATTATATCGAGATGGGTCCCGCGCCGATAAAGTTAAGCGTGCACAAAAACTGCTGAGCCCCACCTTGCCTAACCGGTTTTTTGCCATCATACCTCAGGGTGAAGAGGATGCTTTTTCAAAAATGGCTGAAAATGCTGTATCCGCTGAACTAAACCGCATTTCAGAATCCTGCTGGGAAGCTTTTAGAGGAGAAGCAAAAGCAGAAAGCCGGCCAGAATATCTGGCTAAAATGAAACAACGGTGGAACCGGCAGGTGGCCCTATTTGTGCAAACAAGCTGGGCGGCTGTTCCGCTTAAAAAAATAGGTGACTGGCAAGATGCTTACGCAGAGCTCACAGCACTTATGGCGGCTCGGCGTAATACCCGTGACTTCAAGCAGTATACTACAGATCAAAACCAGCGCACCGCGCGTAAAGATGCTTTATCCGGCAAAGAAGAAGTTATAGGCGATAAAGATATATGGAAAGCGTTGCATTCCACAGAAGCGTTCAAAGATACAGAAGGACCATACGGAGCTATAACGATTATCAAGCGACTGTGGTGCCGAAGCGAGACAGATGGTGGTCTTCTTCAAAAACTGCATATAGACGAAACAGTTTTTAAAGAAGCCCTAAAGATGAATTCAATGCCGGACATCGCGCATAACAACGAGCTGTCGGATGAGGAGAAGAAGGAAGGAAAGAAGAAATCATCCAATCCGTATGTGGCCATTATTGCACTGGATGGTGATCAAATCGGCAAATGGCTAAGCGGAGAAAATATGCCGTGTGTAGAGAGTCAGGTTCCTGATTCTTTGAAAGGATCGGTTTGTGGTGCAAGAAAGTTAACACCATCCTACCATATGCAGTTCAGTGAAGCGTTGGCAAATTTTGCGACCTATTTGTCCCGGCGCATTGTAAATCACTATGATGGTCTGCTGGTTTATGCGGGCGGGGACGATGTTCTTGCCATTGTGCCGTCTAGTAAAGCGCTGGATTGTGCAGCCGACTTGAGGGCTTTGTTTAAGGGAAAAGCCTGTGACCTGAGTACAGAAAAAAATCAGTACCAATTGGGCATTACACAGGATGGCTTTGTGCTTGCCGATGAAGCCTATCCTCTGATTGTACCCGGACCTGCCATGGATGCATCATGCGGAATTGCTGTCGGGCACTGTCAATACCCCTTGCAGGCGTTAGTGCAAGAGGCTAAGCAGGCTGAAAAGAGGGCAAAAGATAAGTACGCCAAAAACCAGGATGGCGACTATCTCGGAGGTGCCTTTGCCCTGTCGCTTATCAAGCGTTCCGGTGAAATTATTGAGTGGGGCGCGCGATGGGAGCAGAAGGCCTTGAGCGTCTACCGTGATTTCACTCAAAAAACTAAATCAGGGTCTTTTTCAGGGCGGTTGCCTTATGCTCTGGCAGAATTACTCAACCCTTATGATTTGAATAAATCATTTGAACCGGAATTCAAGGAGGTTATTGCAACCGAATTCAAACACGTGGAAAAGAGACAGGCTATGATTAAGGAGCAAAAAGTAGAGGGAGTTCTGGAGTATCTGGATGAGGTTGAGGGTGACAGGATTATGGACTTTCAGAATCTTTTTCTGGCCTCTGCCTTTATGAATCGCCAAAGAGGAGATCATTAAGATGGACACATGGTACGAATTAAACATTAAGCCGCGGGATGTTTTCTTTTTCCGGGATGCTAAACCAATGGAGGCGGCTTCTGTTGGCCATGGCGCAAACTGGCCGGTACCGCAGGTTTTTCATAATGCCTTGCTGACCGCTTTGCATGATATGGATCATCTGGAGTTTGAGCACAGGCACCAGGTCAATGACAAGGATAAAAACAGGAACAGCAGTTTCCGTTTTGGCGGCCTCAAAACGGTTGGCCTTTTTCCCTCTATTGATAAAACGATGTATTTACCGACACCGGTCGACTTGCAATACGGCGACGACAACAAGAGTCTCACCCTTTTGCAGCCCCGAGAAAAAGGTCTTTGCGATTTGCCGCCGCCGCTCACAAGGGTCCTTTCAAAAGACGGCAAAGCCGGTAAGAAGAAGCCGGACAACTGGCTGTCCGTCACGGATTTTGAATGCTATCTGAAAAACGATCTTGCCAATGTTAAACCACAGTTAAGTTCATTTCTTTATGACGTAGAATCACGTCCCGGAATCGGTGTTGATGCGGAGTCGAAAGCTGCAGAAGACGGCAAATTCTACATGGCGCAATACATGCGACTGAACAAAGATGTAACGCTTACTGGCTTTGCCCAATGCAGACAGAAGAGATACAAGGACGGCACCGATGAAGACATTCTGGAATATTTCTTCAAGGAAAGAAAGAGTACACCTTTAGTGTTGGGTGGACAGCAGGGGCTTGCCTATCTGGAAAACATCCGCCAGCCAAATGGACAAGAAATTAACAGCATATTCTCTTTACCTTTTGGCTCAAGTAAACACGTAAAATGGATTTTACTGACACCTGCCATATTCACTGATGGATGGTTGCCAAGTTGGATTGATTTAAAAACTGGCAAGCTTCTAACTGGCGATATCAAAAAGCCCGAAAGAGAGCCGGGGGAATCGCGGAAGACGTGGAGGATGCGATTTGAGCAGGGGGGCATAGACGCGACGCTGGTTGCTGCGTGTGTTCCAAAACCTCAGGTTTATTCAGGTTGGAGAGCCCATGGCGGACGGATGGTTCGTGACGAGAAAACGGGCGAAGAAAAACCAGCATATGGCCCCTTTCAGACTAGGCTCTGTGTTCCAGCCGGTTCTGTTTATTATTTTGAGACAAATCAGCCGGAAAAACTAATCGCATATCTAAACGGTAAAACGCGCAGCGATGAATTGGCGGAAAAAGGCTTCGGCTTTGGGGTGTGCGGAACGTGGGAGCCTGCGCAATGACGCTGACCGAAGAACTGTTTAATTTGATTCATGCGCTGGATGAGGCGGGCATCGAGTATGCCGTTTGCGGCGGGTTGGCGATGGCCTTGCACGGATACCCCAGGTCCACCATGGATATTGATCTGCTCATTCATGAAGATGATTTGGAGCAGGTA
This sequence comes from uncultured Verrucomicrobiota bacterium, assembly GCA_964464115.1. Lineage (GTDB taxonomy): Bacteria > Verrucomicrobiota > Kiritimatiellia > CAYTQP01 > CAYXEW01 > CAYXEW01. Next base: position 12,301 of record CAYXEW010000040.1, on the reverse strand, counting down.
AAGCAGATTAGCAGGAGTCGCGGGTTTAGTCTGGATGCGGGGCTGATGAAGTTCAACGAGGGGGCAGTACAACTGTATCGTATGACAAAAATACGGGATGAGGATCATGAAGTTATCCCCCTGGATCTACTGCTGGTGTCTGGAGATGATATGCGAGGCATCTGGCAAACACGCGAACGGCGCGACACGGAAAGCGGTTCTTTCTGGGTTGTCGGAGCCAAAGGATTAATACAAATGAAAAAGAAACGAAACAGCGGCCAGGATCAGGATGATATTAGGCAGCTTGAGGGAATTGAAGATGAAGGTTGATTATTCCCCTAAAGCCATCTCCCGGCGCTTGCGAGCTGTTGATGAACTGCGCGACCTGTGCAAGACCCTCGCCGGGCCGCGATTGAAATACCCTTTGCGTACCGAAAAAGAAAAACAGGCCGTGAAAGAAGCTTTTGAAAAATATGAAATAAAAAACGGAAAAGAGGAACGATGATGACTTCAGTAAGCTATGAAAGAGGAGAAAACGAATGAATAAAGACAACATGAAGATTATGAGCATATTCACGAGGACCCCGCTGCATGTCGGCGCCGGCAACTCCGTGGGCGCAGTGGATTCACCCGTCATGCGTGAGCGCCACACCCGTATCCCCATCATCCCCGGCTCCAGCCTCAAAGGCGTACTGGCGGATCTGTGGTTTGATGATTATGAAAAGAATGACAAAGGAAAGTTGATCCGAAAGTCGGACAGCACTTCATCCTGGCTTTTTGGCAACGAATCCGACAAAGAAGCCGCTGCCGGCGCTTTGCTAATCGGCGAAGGACGCGTGCTCGCTTTTCCGGTTCGCTCCGCCAAAAACAGCTTTGCATGGATCACCTGTCCGCTCGTACTGGAGCGGTTCAAGCGGGATAGCGGGGCCGAGTATGATGTTCCGGAAGTAAAAGAGGAAAACAAATGCTATGCGCCTGATTTGCTCAAGCTGCAAGATAGCGTCGTCCTCGAAGAATACCGCCTTCCAAGCCTTGGAGAACCGGATAATAGCATTCTCCAAGCCTTGGAAAAGGTCCTGCCCTCTGACGAGGTTTGGAAGTATCTGAGAGACCGCCTCTGCGTCGTCTCGGACGAAATGTTCTGCTACTTCGCCGAACACGCCTGTGAAGTCGTGACGCGGATTAGAATTGATGACAATACTGGAACCGTTGATGGATCAGGATTGTTCAACCAGGAACAGGTGCCTAGTGAGACCATGTTCTATGCGGTCATCGGCGCACAGGACGAAAAGAAAAAAGGCGGCGGCGACAAAACGGCGGCTGACGCGCTCAAGGCCTTGAGTGACAAATTGACAGATGCTTGCGGCAATGTGCTTCAAATCGGCGGCGACGAAACCATCGGCCTCGGCTACTGCACCGTGAATCTGGAGGTGGAATAATGAAAAATCTCGATCAAATTAGGGCTGCTAATGCACTGGAATCGGCACCAACTATCGAGACTGGAGCCGGTGAAGGCGACCCGCAGGCTGTGGCCAAGAAGGTACCTACTATGATTAAAGAGAATGGACTTATCGCAACCGCGGCTTTTGCCCGTGACGGGAAAAAAGGCATTCAGAGTGTGATCAACGCTATTGAAAAACACCTGAAGCACAAAGACATTGCCGCCATGCCGGCAGACCAAAGCAATCTTCTTTCCTGGCTGACGGGCGACAAGGCCAATTCTCTGATGCTACGAGCAGCCACGGATGAAGCCATGGCGTATCTGAATTACTTGAGAAGGTTTGTTGAAAAGAAAAAGGATAAGAAAAATGCCGGCAAAAATGCTTAAAGAAATAAAAGATGTTCTCAACGAAAAGGAGCTTAGCGTCTCGTTGAGGCTGACGCGCTTTGCCCACTTGGACGAAACCGGTTCCGCTCCGATTGACTGGGCATGCCGTGGAAAGACGGAAAAGTGGGCTGGCTTTCAATTCAACGCTGGAAAGCCCGTTCCCATGCGCTTAATGGGCCGACTGATTATGGATCAGGCTGGGGGTGTAATGGAAAATGCCAACCTGCGTCTGGATCGGCATTTCAGTTGTCCATACATCCCGGGATCAGCAGTCAAGGGTGCAGCCCGTCATGCGGCCTGGTGTGCTTGGCATGATGAAGAAGATAATGAAAAAAAGAAAGAAATCGCCAGGAAACTTGCGATGACCTTTGGCTACCCGACCGGCGATACAATGCCAAAAAAGGAAAAGGACCGGAAGCGTGCGGCTGAAACAGATTATCTCGATAATTATCTGGCTAAGGAATTTCCGGAACAATTCAGTGACGAAAAGGCTCCGTATAAAACCTTTGCAGGGATGGTGTCATTTTTACCCGCATATCCGGCAGGGGACTACAAGTTGGTAACTGATGTTCTGACCTGCCACCATATGGATTATTATTCCGGCAAGCAGAACAAAGCCTACGATAATGAAAATCCGAATCCGCAGTTCTTCCCTGCTGTAGAAGAAGGCACGACATTTAAATTTCGCCTCCTACCAATACAAAGATACGTACAGCTTGATTTTGACTCGCTCGCTTTTGCTGAGGCATACGTACGAGAAGGTCTTGAGATTTATGGCATTGGCGCCAAAACGGCCGCCGGATACGGGTGGTTTGAGGAGGTCGAAGATGAAGAGAATTGATGTAAAAGTCAGACTTATTACCCCTACGATAATTTCAGGTTCCGAGCAAAAGGTGCCGGAAATTCGAAGCCCATCTATCAGAGGTGCTGTCAGATATTGGTTTCGTCTTTTAGGTGGTAGTGCTGTTCAGGAAAAAGAGGTGTTTGGAGGAATTAAGGCCAGTACAAACGAAGAACAGAACAATAATGAAGAGGGCTCTTCCAGTTCCTTTATTTTGCGAGTTATTGAACAGCCGGGACAACAGTACTTGAAATGTAATCAAGCTGCATGGGAAATAGTTCAAAGAGGTAAAGACAAAGGAAAAGATAACCATAAACAACCTGGTAATTTCGATTATATACTATGGCCGATGGCTGAGAAAAACCCTCAAAGCAAAAACCCAAGGTATCAAAAGGATCCTAAAGCAGATGCACGGGGAGTGATATTAAATGGTGCAGAATTTTCACTAGGATTCCTTTTTAGGAGAAAGCTGGATGATGAACTTTACGGTCGCTTTCAGACCGCACTCAAATGCTGGCTTCTATTAGGAGCTCTGGGCACCCGAAGCCGGCGGGCTTATGGTTCAGTTTTTCCAGTAAAATACGAAGAAGTTGTAAACGGCACTAATACTGCATGGCAAATACCCAGTGAAGATACTTCTTTCATAACGTCCCTATACGAGTTACTGCCTGAAAACGCTTTGCGCGTGATTATGCTATCATCCGGCGAAAGAAATGCTAAAGATGCAATAGAAACATGTGGAGAATATCTTAAAAGGTTTCGTTGCGGAAAAGCATTTGGTAAAGACAAGCCATCAGAATGGGGAAAGCATGACCATGACATACCCTACTGTGGTGATGGCCATATTTTCAGGCCGGCAATTGGTTTGCCCTTAGCTCAAAATTACCGCACAAATCGGGATGCCGGGTTTCAGGCATTCTTTGAAGACAGCGATCGCTGGGCAAGTCCTGTTATGCTTAAGGTTGTACAGCTTGGTGAAAAGTTCTATCCTCTGGCCATTGTTGCAAAAGATTATATCATCCCTGAAAACAGCAGCATTCAAAAAGTGAAAGACGCCAAAGAACTTAAAGAATTAAAGAAACGTAAGAACCCAATAAAGACGCTGAATTTGAAACACAATCTTCTGGAGGCGATGATTGAACCAGACGAAAAATACTGGAAGGGCGCTGAGGTTTGGGTGGAATAACCATGCCCTATGACCCCGCCATTCATGATCGTCGGTCGATTCGGCTGAAGGGGCATGATTATGCCGGGGGCAGTGAATATTTCATCACGATTTGCGCACATCGGGATTTTATTGATGCGGCGGGCGGG
>CAYXEW010000040.1:0-8329 GCA_964464115.1 uncultured Verrucomicrobiota bacterium | reverse complement strand
GCGACACGGGGCATCATAGAAGAAGAATGGCGGCGATGCGGGGAAATCCGCAAAGGCGTATATCCGGGTGAATGTGTGGTGATGCCCGATCATTTTCATGGATTGATCCGCATTGAGCCGGGCGCGTCGGCATTGGGAAATGTCATCGGCGCATTTAAGGCCGCCGTATCGCGGCGCGTTCGGGCGACAGGGGCGACATGCGTGTCGCCCGTACGGTGCGCCCCATCATCCATGCGCATTTGGCATCGCAATTATTATGAATGCATCGTGCGGAATGCGGAGCATCGTGAGCGGATTGCCCATTATATCCGCATGAATCCGGTGCGGTTGGTTTTTGAATTGTCATTGAATGCGGGGAAACGCGTAGGGGCGAGAAGCATCTCGCCCGGAAATGGGGCGAGAAGCATCTCGCCCGGGAATGCCGGAAATGGGGCGAGAAGCATCTCGCCCGGAAATGCCGGAAATGGGGCGACATGCGTGTCGCCCGTACGCGCCCGGGCCATGGGAAATCCCGCCATTTGGGCCATGCCGAAAATCGGGGTGTTGTGTTCGAGGGGGGCCATAGGGCGACATGCGTGTCGCCCGCACCGTCGGGGGCATGCCTATATCAGCGGATGGCATTCGCCGGGCGAAAAGGAAATATTAATCGAATTATTGCGGGAAAAAAAATATATCATTGCCGTGCCACCGGTGGCGGTGGAAGAATTCCATGTGCCCGCGGATTGGCTGGAAGCCTTTAATGAAGGGCACATACTGCTTGTGGCACCATTTCATGAAACGGGGTTCAGCCGGAGCGGTGCCATGGAGCGCAATTGTTTTGTGGCTGAACAGGTCGACCGCCTCTGGATGCCCTTTGTGCGCCCCGGTGGCGGGCTGGAGGCGATAAAGAAAGAATTTTTAAGGAAAGTATTTTGAATGTTGACATTACAAAATAACCTATTATTTTATACAATATGTATATCAAAAGAATAGCTGATAAGCTGTTGAGGTCTCTTGTTGATGAGGAAAAGGTCGGGATTATTCTCGGTGCCAGGCAAGTTGGTAAAACAACCCTCGTGGAACATGTGCTTGCTGAAAGAAATGCCCTTTTTCTCAATTTTGACCTAGAATTTGACAAGCAGCGTTTTCTCGCCGCGGCTGCTTTGCCGCCGGAAAGCGCTCTGTCAAGCTTTGGCAATCCGGAAGTTCTGGTGCTGGATGAGGCCCAGCGCCTTCCCGAAGCCTCACGTATTGTTAAAGGATGGTATGACAAAGGGTTGCCAGTTAAGATTCTGCTGCTGGGTTCGTCCCCGTTAAATCTGTTAAACCAATCCGCTGAAGCCCTGACCGGACGAAACAGCAAATTGTTTCTGCCCCCCCTGCTGTTTGAAGAGGCACTGACATCACAGAGCTGGGTGCGGCCGGAATATACGCCCGAAATCATAACGACCCAATTCGGGGGACCGCTTCGCTCTTGTCTGATGGAAGCAATGGTGTACGGGTCTTATCCGGAAGTAACGCTCACAAACGACAAAGAGCGTCTCCTGCAAAATTTAAGCTCCGATTATCTCTGGAAAGATGTGCTCCAGACGGGGCTGGTTAAAGCGCCAAACCTGATCAGAAAGCTGCTGTTGCTGCTGGCACATCAGACGGGCTCAGAAGTTTCAGTGAATGAGCTGGCGACACAGTTGCATACCGCCCGCCCGACGGTGGAGCGTTATCTGGATTTACTGGAACAGACGTTTGTCATTTTTCGTCTGCCGGCGTTCAGCACGAATCCCCGAAAGGAAATAGCCAAGAGTAAAAAAATATATTTCTGGGATACCGGCATTCGCAATGCGCTGTTGCAGGCGTTTTCCTGCAGTGAGTTTCGCCCGGATATCGGCGCCCTCTGGGAGAACTGGGCAATGGCCGAAGTGGCCAAGCGTAATCTGCTGGAGGGGACACCCCATGAGCTGTATTTCTGGCGCACACGCTCTCAGTCTGAGGTTGATCTTATCCTGAAATCAGGAGAAAATTTACGGGCGATTGAGTTTAAGTGGAGGACGGGGCGAGCCAGCCCGGGACGGGCTTTTCGGGATGCTTACGGGGTGGACGTTGAGATGCAGCATGCCGAAGAGCCCCTCTTCAGCAAAGCGCTGTTTGAATGACACGTGTAAAAATGAATGGTATACATAGAAAGGATCGCCAATGAATGAACTGCATATCGTAACAGTGGGCGTCAGCCTGTTGAGCAATTTCAGCAAGGAGGCGGGTATCGCTTTTAATGAAGTGCATAAGCATGCCCAGCAAGTCCAGGCCTACATGAAAGAAAACCAGAAGAGCTGTTGTGCCGAGATTAGCTCATTGCAGGCTCGCTGTGGAATGCTAAATAAAAAGAAGGACAAACCGGCCGTAACATTGATTGAATCCTATAACCGGGACGGGCGGTTTGCATGCAGCCAAATTGCTAAATTTCTGAAAACGGAATGCGGGGTTCAGGTTGGCACCATCAAGCTGGCCGGCCTCGATGTGGCCGCTCTGGACAATGCTGAGAAAAAAGCCGTAAATGAGGAAATACAGGCGGCATTGATGACGGTGCGCGAAAAAGTTCAGCGGCATGTGGAAAAAGAACAGAAGCAACATCCAGACTTGCAGGTACAGTTCAACATGACAGGCGGCTACAAGGCTGAAGTGGCCGTGTTGTATGAGCTGGGGCGGTTTCTGCGGGTGCCGGTCTATTACCTGCACGAAAGCTACCGGATTCCTGTTGAGCTGCCATGACCGAAGGAGGTTCTGTGAACACATTGATTACCATCGCCAGCAAACAGGTTTGGCCGCAGATATTGCTCGTGGCACGGATAAGACCTGAAATCCTGATACTGTTGCACAGCGGTGATCAGTTTGAATCGGCTATACCGGCTAAACGTCTCAAAAGTTTTTTTCAGAAAACGGGCCTCGTCAAAAAGGGCTGCATAGAGCTTGAAGAAATATCGCACGATTCATACGACGCCATCATACAGGATCTCTCTACATTAAAGGTTAGTCCGTCAGACGGTTTGCTCAACATTACCGGAGGCAACAAGCTGATGATCCTGGCCGCATCGAAATGGGCTGAAAACAAAGGCATTCCCGCTGTTTACCTAGAACGGGGCAATCAGCTTGTACACTTGGTGCCGGACAGCGGACGAATGACCTCTCAATCAGAAAAAATTGATCCGGCTATAACAGATAATCTTTCCCCGCTCGATCTGGCCCGTTGCCAGCTTATTGATTCAGAGGTCTACCGCGAGGGCCAGCGAATACACTTAAATGAAAAAGGCAAAAACCTTCCGACCGGTGAAAAATGCTGGTCTGTAATCAAAACTGAAGACCCTCTGAACTTTCTGACCGTGGAAGGTGCCAAAGACAAACAGAAAAAAGAGGGTGACCGGCTGGAATATCTCAGTGCCTTAGTTCTATTGAAATTGGGCGTGCAGCAAGTCGTTAGAAGCTTTGAACTCAAGGTTAAACAGTCTCAAGGAGGAGCCCACGCTGAAATTGACCTCCTGTTTAATTATGCTGGGAAGCTTTGGATCGTGGACTGTAAAGACCGCCATTCCTATGATTGGGTCATTCAAAGAGTTTCATCGGTATTGCCTCCCGAGGATCCCGCCCTGGAACGGGTCATCAGCCATTTTTCTTTGAGCGGCATGAAAGAAATGAAGGATGATATGCTGTCCGCCTCCATGACAGGCGGCTTGCGGGCCGGCATCATCTGTGTACGTAAGACCGAATTTACCGAAACCGAAGCCCAATACGCCCGCGATCATCAGATCGCCGTGGCCTCCAAAAAAAACCTTTATAACGACATGAATCGCATCCTCAGGCCCGGAGCAAAAGCCGGGCCCGAAGATCTGGACGACCTCAAGGCGCATTTTAAGAATTAAAATTCCGGAAACCCGGTGACCCCTCCACTTCATAGATACTATGAAGAAGGGAGACGACCATGCCGACGTTAATTCTGTCCAGTGAAATGCTGACCGCCAACCTGGAGTCGCGTCATCTTGAGGTGGTGCGCCGGGTTGAAGGCCCTGATAAAACCGCAAAAAAGAAAACCATTGTTCCGCTTCACGACGTGGATCGAGTGATTATTGCCGGGCGCCCTGTAGTCACGATTCCGGTGCTTCAGCGTTTCATGAAGATGGGGGTTCCCGTGTTCTTCACCACCCACTATGGGCGCTGGATCGGATCACTTGCACCCGATAACAACATGAATGCCGCCCGGCGCATCCGGCAGTACCAAAAGGCGCAGGACCCTGAATTTGCATTAATGGTTGCCTGCGGTCTGGTCGCGGCCAAAATCAACAATAGCCGACGGGTGCTGCAGCGCTTGGCTGCCAATCGCTCTCAAAGTGGTGAACCGGAACAGAAGGCGGCGACAATTCACCTGTTGGAACTGGCAACGTATGCTGCAGACGCACGGGACATGGACCGGCTGCGCGGCTATGAAGGACACGCGGCCGGGGTATATTTCTCCAGATTGTCCGCTTTTTTTCCAATGGAATTGCCCTTCAACGGTCGCAATCGGCGACCGCCAAAAGATCCAGCCAACGCCCTGCTGTCCTGGACCTACAGCATTGTAATGGGTGAAATTGATGGCTGTGTGCGCAGTCATGGATTGGATGCCTGCATAGGCTGCCTCCACGAAGTTTCGCACGGAACACCCGCACTGTCTGTTGATCTGCTCGAACCGTTGCGAGCCCCTCTCTGTGACTTGCTCGTGCTGAATATGGTGAATCACGGTATGTTTACAGAAAATGATTTCACCTTTGACCAAGAAGCGGGCGGCGTCTTTCTTGCGGAAGAATCACATAAAAAGTTTTTCTCCGCCTATGAAAATGCCATGACCCGGAAATTCAAGATGCCGAAAACAAAAGGGCATACAGATTTCAGGCGCATAATTGATCAGCAAGTGTGCCAGTTTCTGAAAGCGCTGGAAGATGAAAAACCACCCGTCTTTTTTCAAATGCCATGAAACAAAAAGCTTTTGAGGTAACCATTGATGAATTTACACGCTATCGAGCCGGCATTACTACGACTGAAGAAGATCCGTCAATAAGAAGGTATAAAAACATGCTTCATCTTGTAGCCTACGATATTTCCAGTCCGAAGCGGCTCGCCAAAGTGGCGAAAACCTGTGAAGACTACGGCATACGCGTGGAATACAGCGTTTTTGAATGCGATCTCGCTCCAGACGATTTCATGGAATGCTGGGAGCGGCTGAATGATCTGGTGGATCCCGAAGAAGATGCCCTGCTGGCCTACCGCATTTGTGGAGAATGTGTTCAGAAAATAGAGAGCTCCGGTATTGTAAAGCGCCCGGGAAAGGTCCTGTTTTATATGCCCTGATAGCTTCGCTTGGCGGCAGCCGAAAAAGTAAAAAAAAGGGGGGGTGCCGCCAAAAGTTGTAAACGTTTCAAAGAAAATGGTTTATGAAATATACATCGCAATATATGCAGCCCTCGTGGCGAAAAAATAAGGCAGCAATTTCACTTGCCGCCAAATCTGTCTGTTTTACCCTTGAAATTACGGGTGAAAATGGGCCACTGTCCGAAACGTGGATGAAGCCGAAAGGCGATTGAGACGCATAGTTGCGGCAGTAGCAATCATTACTCTCCGTGACCAGTCCGAAACGTGGATGAAGCCGAAAGGCGATTGAGACGAGTTGGTTTATCTCTCACTGTCTGGTTTATTGTTGTTGTCCGAAACGTGGATGAAGCCGAAAGGCGATTGAGACCTCAAGATACCGACTAAATTGTTTTGACGTCATCAGCGAGTCCGAAACGTGGATGAAGCCGAAAGGCGATTGAGACACCCGGACGCGAAAACGTGATTTCCTGATTCATTGCCGTGTCCGAAACGTGGATGAAGCCGAAAGGCGATTGAGACTACCCCTGCAATTTCTGATTTTATCTTCATTTTATGTCCGAAACGTGGATGAAGCCGAAAGGCGATTGAGACTCAAGCTGAGTTAACTCTCTGTCAGGGCGGCTGTATTTCGTCCGAAACGTGGATGAAGCCGAAAGGCGATTGAGACACCTCAGCTAATAGCGGGGCGATCAACTTTGTGATTTTTTGTCCGAAACGTGGATGAAGCCGAAAGGCGATTGAGACTATGTTACCCATTTGTGGTGTAATATAATTTGTAATATGTGTCCGAAACGTGGATGAAGCCGAAAGGCGATTGAGACTTTCGTCTGTCTGTGTCGTCTTCATCATCTTGCCCTCTCGTGTCCGAAACGTGGATGAAGCCGAAAGGCGATTGAGACTGGCCTGTTACTCCGTATGTGTTTGTCACGTGATACCTCGTCCGAAACGTGGATGAAGCCGAAAGGCGATTGAGACCAGAGCGGGCAGACGCCACGGTTCATCGCCGCACCCACCGGGTCCGAAACGTGGATGAAGCCGAAAGGCGATTGAGACTCCCTTGTCACTGTTCTGTCACTCATCTGTCCGTTCTCCTTGGTCCGAAACGTGGATGAAGCCGAAAGGCGATTGAGACCCACGCTCTTTATCCTCCAGTGATGTTATTCTCCTAATGGGTCCGAAACGTGGATGAAGCCGAAAGGCGATTGAGACTGCGTAAATATAATATGATCGAGTACTTTTATGTCAATGAGTCCGAAACGTGGATGAAGCCGAAAGGCGATTGAGACGACTGACAAGTCTACGTACTTCTCGACAAACCAATTTGTCCGAAACGTGGATGAAGCCGAAAGGCGATTGAGACTCTCGGGCCATAATAGTAACCTTCGCGATCTCTATCGCGTGTCCGAAACGTGGATGAAGCCGAAAGGCGATTGAGACGACCAAACACTTTATCGCTTGTTTCTCTTATTATTAAGTCCGAAACGTGGATGAAGCCGAAAGGCGATTGAGACATGATTGGCGTTTTAAACGTGCCGGATTTGTTCGCCATCGTCCGAAACGTGGATGAAGCCGAAAGGCGATTGAGACTGATCCATTGATCAGCCACGTCTTGGTTGCAGTGGTAGCGTCCGAAACGTGGATGAAGCCGAAAGGCGATTGAGACTCTTCCCCTGCTTGAAATGCATGCCAGTGTTTGCGCCCATGTCCGAAACGTGGATGAAGCCGAAAGGCGATTGAGACTCTCATTCCCTTCGTTGTTGTTTCCGTTCTTCATTATGGTTGTCCGAAACGTGGATGAAGCCGAAAGGCGATTGAGACGGGGAAACCTCTAACGCCCCTTATAGCTGTGTCAGCTAGTCCGAAACGTGGATGAAGCCGAAAGGCGATTGAGACTTCCCTTCGGTTTTGTTGTTGAGCAAGTCCCGGTCGGTCCGAAACATGGATGAAGCCGAAAGGCGATTGAGACATTATGTATCCGTACCACGCTTTATTAAGGATTACACGTGTCCGAAACATGGATGAAGCCGAAAGGCGATTGAGACTAAACTCTTACAATTAGTAGATGCTACGGTGGGAGCAATACGTCCGAAACGTGGATGAAGCCGAAAGGCGATTGAGACACCACAACCTCGATAAGACCTTCGCGTATTAAGATTGCGTCCGAAACGTGGATGAAGCCGAAAGGCGATTGAGACGCTCTCGGTTCATCCGAGTTTACCTTATGGCAATCGCAAAGTCCGAAACGTGGATGAAGCCGAAAGGCGATTGAGACGATGGCATTAGGATCTCCACATTCGTTCATCATGCCACGGTCCGAAACGTGGATGAAGCCGAAAGGGATAGATGGTTCGTTCAATTGCTACGCTTTGTGCCCGAACCACCCTGCGGGCCTTCGGCGAGGCCGAAGGTCCAACTGCGAGTGTGGAAGGGTGCTCGCAGTTGTGAGACCTCACGCATCACTGATCACTCACCAGTCCGAATGGTGGATGAAGTTGAGCCGCAGTGAGTCTGCGAACGGAGACGGGTTCTACCGAAGGTGGGGCAATGGAACGCAGTGGAATGGCAAAGGGATAGATGGTTCGTTCAATTGCTACGCTTTGTGCCCGAACCACCCTGCGGGCCTTCGGCGAGGCCGAAGGTCCAACTGCGAGTGTGGAAGGGTGCTCGCAGTTGTGAGACCTCACGCATCACTGATCACTCACCAGTCCGAATTGCCTCTGAGGGTTCAGCCCTCAAAATAGAAAATAAGGAATTGGAAGATATTGAACCGTATATGAACGTATATGAACATATATGAACATATATGAGGGGGAATGGAAATAAGCTCAGCGGGAGCTTCGCCCTCCAGTGTCGGACAGGAGAGGGCCACGGCTGTTACGTGGAGGGTCGCGTTCCACCGCGACTATTTTTTGAATGCGCTGTCAGAACCGATTTATATATGTGCATATACGTTCATATA
>CAYXEW010000039.1:0-20944 GCA_964464115.1 uncultured Verrucomicrobiota bacterium | reverse complement strand
TATTCTGCAGTTGCCGCATTTGCCGCGCGAAAATGACTGAAATCTGAACTCACATGGCCGAAAAAACTTTTTTGGACAGGTTCTAACTACAGTTTACGCACCGTGACCTGCCGCTCAAATGCGGCAACGCGCCGGGGCTGAATAACGCCGGCCACAGATGTAATCGCATTGGCGGCGGCACAAGCCGCGCCATACGCGGCGCAAGATAGCATATCGCGACCCTTTCCTGTGGCGTGAAGCATGCCCGCCAGCATGGCATCTCCGCAACCGATCGTGTTGACCGGCGTCAGCGAGGGGGGCGATACGGCCCATCTGTCGGTCTCTCGAACCAGGACGGCTTCAGCGGATCCCCGCGTTACGAGAACCCATGCACCGCTGTCGCGCGAAAGATTTCCGGCGGCGGCACACACTTGAGGGATTGATAAACCCGAGCAAAGATCACAGGTCTTGACGAGTTCAGATTCGTTCATTTTTAAGAGGTGCGGTCTATGCGGAAGGCATCCGAGAAGAGCCGGGCCGCTCGTATCGACCCATACGCCCGGTCCGCAGCTTTTCAGAATACGGGCATAGGTGTCGGCGTCAAACCCCGGCGGCAGCGTGCCCGACAGGCTGACCAACGAGCTTTCAGCGGTCAGCCTTTCCAGATGCTGATATAACCGTTCCTGCACCTTAAACGGAACGGCAGGGGCTTCCTCCACTATTTCAGTAGCGGGGCGCCCGTCCTCGACTATGGTTTGAGCCCAGCGCGTCATGCCGCCGTACAGAATAAAATCGGCACTCACCCCTTCCTCGCGCAGGCGCGCCTTGAGCTGGGCAGCATCCGCATCACCGGCAAACCCTGTGGTATGGGCCGCTGTCCCCTGCTGCACCAGTACCCGGGCCACATTCACGGCTTTTCCCCCAATCGAAGTATGCACCTGCCGCACCCGGTTCACTTCGCCGGGGGCAAAGCCCGCCATATACAACGTGCGCTGAAAACACGGAGCCAGACCAATCGTGAGTATTTTTTTCGATTTCATCAACGCCTTCTTCGTAATGCTGATTTAACACATGAACTCTGGATCTCTATACTAAAAAAGTCTATACTCTTTTTACCAATGGTACTTTCGAACAGATGGAGGAATGATATGAAAAAATGGTTTTTACTGGTGGCGGCCGGCCTTCTTGCGGGACAGCTTCATGCGGTTGCAGAGTCCTTGCAGCAGATTATTGACCGGGCCGAAGAAGGGGATATTATTTACCTGGCGGAAGGCGTTTATACCGGCGGGGCCACGCTGAAAGACAACATGTCCATTGTCGGAGCTGGAGCCGACCTCACCATTATCGACGGATACGGAACAAATGCCGTCCTGACCGCCGGGCGCAATGCCCTGGTGATGGGCGTAACCCTCCGCAACGGCAAGACCGGTATCCAAAACAACGGGCGTTGCTTCGGCCTTTTTGAATCGATTCTTGTCAATACCAAAAAAGCGGTCGCCATCCAACACGGAAGCGCGGTGCTGGGATACAATATGATCGAGGGTGCGGCGGGATCCATCGGCGTGGAAAGCGTGGCGGCTAATCCCTATCTAGTGGGCAACCTGATACGGGGACATCAGGTCGGTTTTCGCGGATGGCACCACTACAACCCCACGCTTTACAAAAACTATTTTGTGAGTAATACACTCGCCATTCAGGTGGGGCCCGACGTTGATCTCGCCACGGATGCCAATGTTTTCTGGAAAAACAAAAAAATGATTTCCGGCAGCACTCTGAGTGAAACAGATGTCGAGGCACCGGTTGACGCGGCCACACTCGATCTCTTCCCCGGGGCATCGCCAGAACAGTATCAGCACCTCATGGCTCTGGTTTTTGAAGACCGGCTCGCCACGCATCCCGTCGTTTTATATGACCTCACACTGGAAGAAGGCCTATTCGGTATGGGCATTCTTTCACCGTGGGCCTCCTTTCATGTGGCCTCTTCAACCCTGGATACCAAAGTGCGGTCCTACCTTGCGTACGACTTAAAAACAGACCGCGATTTAAATGTCACACTCGTCACACAGGAGCGCCCCCTGCTACAGCTTGATAATGCCGATATCGACGAAAAAGAAGAAGATCGTTTTGCCCTGGACACGCTTTTTGATCACCCCGCTTCACTCTCTATGAATGATCGCGGTGAACTCGTGTTCAAGCGACTGACCAATCTCGCCCGGATTGAAATTTATGTACCGGAAGGCTATCTTCCCGTATCCATCAATCATGAGGCCGGCTACGAATGGCTGGACGGACGAATGGTAGTCAAGATAACCGATGCAGGACATACCGATATCGAACTGAAGATGGGGCTGCTGGAGGCGGGTTCAGGACTCGCTCTTCCCGAGCAGCCATAAAAGAGCCGGTGATGACCACCGCGAATGGTGCTCACTTTTTATTGATTTACTGAGCGTTCCATGTTCACTGTATTTTTTTTGCAGATGAGTAGGAGTTTACGCTGATGAGCAGATCCAAAGTTGCTGTATGTAAAACAACCCCGGCCACCGTGCTGGAAGACTATCATCGTCTGATGAATCTGGCGGGCTATCAGGATGTACTTCCCAAGGATAAAGAGACCGCTCTTAAAATTAATATCAGCTGGCATTTCTTTTTTCCGGGAAGCTCGACGACGCCCTGGCAGTTAGAGGGCGTCATTCGCACCCTGAAGCGCGACGGCTACAACCCGGATCTGATTCACGGATGCCACAACCGCACGGTTGTCATTGATGCGCACCTCGGCGAGCGGGAGAACAAGCATCTGAACGTTACGGAAGCACATGGTCTGCAAAATGTTCACCTCTATGAAGGCGAAGAATGGATTCATATTCGGGACGCGGTCGGCGACCTGGCCGATCAGTTTATCTGTCTAAACGATGTCTACAAAGACGGGTTTATGATACCCAAGCGGTTTATCGGAGAAAACATCATACATCTGCCGACGGTTAAGACGCACGTCTTTACAACAACGACCGGGGCCATGAAGAATGCTTTTGGCGGACTGCTCAATGAACACCGGCACTGGACGCATCCCGTCATCCATGAAACCCTGGTTGACCTGCTGATGATTCAAAAGAAAATACACAGCGGCGTTTTCGCTGTAATGGACGGCACCTTTGCGGGTGACGGGCCGGGCCCCCGATGCATGATTCCGCATGTAAAAGATGTGCTGCTGGCGTCTTCTGACCAGGTGGCAATCGATGCCGTGGCCGCCCGAATGATGGGTTTTGATCCCCTCAAAGATATCAAATTTGTACGTCTGGCTCACGAAAAAGGTTTGGGATGCGGTGACCCGCGCGATATTGAGATCGTCGGGGACGAGGCAGCGGCTAAACAAAACTGGCACTTTACCGGGCCCTTTAAGAAGATGACCTTTGCGAGCAGAATGCAGCATAAAATTTACTGGGGGCCATTAAAAAAGCCCGTTGAATGGTCTTTAAAAACGGTGCTGGCGCCCTGGGCCTATATCGCGAGTGTCCTCTACCATGATTCTTTCTGGTATCCATCCCACCAGCAACTCGTCCACGATATTCTACACAGTGAATGGGGGCGCCTTTTCAACAACTGGGAGGATGTTCAGTTGCCGGTGGCCGACTTGAGCCTGGCGGGCTGGAAAGATGTCGGAGAGGAGCCGGCCGAACTCCGCAAGGAGAGCATGAAGCTGTTTATGAAATCACTTAAAATTCTTGGAAAGTGCGTCAGAGAAGCACCTGAATTTGATGCCAAAAAACGCAGGAAAAAGCGCTGACCCCCTCCCTTGTCCCTTGTAAACCTTTCACGGTGTGGTACACTGTGCCATGAAAGTCTTTTTGGCAAGCTTGGCTTTGCTGGGCTCACTGACGGCGATTGAAGCGGGAGGCGAGGTTATGGATGCGCACCACAAAACTATTTCACTTGGCGGCGGCTGTTTTTGGTGTATAGAGGCCGTTTACGAGCGTGTTGCGGGCGTTTACAATGTTCGCTCCGGCTATCAGGGAGGCCACGTGCAAAACCCCAGTTATCAGGAGGTTTGCTCCGGCACGTCAGGGCACGCCGAAGTGGTACAGTTGACGTATGATCCCGAAATACTCTCCACCGATGACATATTGGCTGTTTTCTGGGAGGCTCATGACCCGACTCAGCTGAATCGCCAAGGCGCCGACGTGGGCACGCAATATCGCTCGATCATATTCTATTATGATGAGGAACAGAGGGAAAGCATTTCTCAGTCACTGCAAAAACTCAGAGAAAGTGGCAAATTTTCGAAGCCCATTGTCACCGAGGTACAGAAAGCGCCCGTCTTTTATGCCGCCGAAAGTCATCATCAGGATTACTATGAAAACAATAAGTCGGCCCCTTATTGTCGGTTCGTGATTTCACCGAAACTGAAAAAACTGGATATGAAGCCGTAATTTTACGAGGCGCAGACCACGCGGTTTCTGCCGCTCTCTTTGGCCTCATAGAGAGCTTCATCGGCCTGCTTGATGCAGTCTTCCAGATGCCCCGAACCATCAAAGACGGAAACGCCCAAACTCATGGATACCAACTTTTCCTCATGCCCTGTCGGCCAGATATTTCCGTAAATACTCTTGCGCAACTTCTCGGCCACCTCGGAGCCGCCCGCCAGTCCAGTATCCGGGAGCATCAATAGAAACTCCTCACCGCCCCATCGCGCCACCATATCCACACTGCGGACGCCGGAGCGCAGCGCATTGGCAATCAATTTGATAATGCGGTCACCCTCGGGGTGGCCATAGGTATCGTTTACTGATTTAAAAAAGTCAATATCACCGAGAATGAGGGTAAAGGACACCTGGTTGCGATGGAAGCGGTCGATCTCTGCATTCATTCTCTCCAACATGGCTCGGCGGTTCAGGAGTCCGGTCAGCGCATCCGTCCGGGCAGCCTCCTCCAGCGCTTTTTCAGCCCGCTTTCTCTCCGCGATTTCGATAAGCAGCTTGTCGTTGGCCGCTTTCAGGTCTTTTGTTCGCTCAATGACGCGCTCTTCCAGTTCGTCGAGCGTTTTCTTGAGCTCCAGCTCAGCGACATCACGCTGATCACGGCTGGTCGCCAAATGGCTCGACATGGTGTTAAAGGCTTCCGCCAGATCGTGCAATTCATCTTTGGTATGCACATCCAGTTTCTGGTCAAGCTGTCCTTCGGCCACATCACTACAGCGCGATATTAATAACTTAATCGGACCTACCAGCGTTTTTGAAAGCCCCCGGCTGAACAACAGAGCAAGAAGAATAGAGCCGCCGAGCGAAAATGCGCCCGATATCTGGATACTCTTTATCCTGGCCTTCACATCGTCAGCGCGGATATCCAAACGAATCATATAATTGCCATCGCTCGAACCCAGCGGGACATAACCGGAAAGAAAGGCTCCCCACTGAGGGTGTGACCAAATCTGTTTATCGACCACTAATTGGCTGAAGCCATTGTAGATTTCCGGGCGCGATGCTTTGTACTCCTGCCCGGGAAGGATCTGCCTGTTGGTTTCATCGGCATCCAGCACACAGGTCAACGTATCGCCTTTCTGCCGTAGAACATGTAGAACCGCAATTCGGTTGATATGTTTGAACTCGCGTAGGCGGCGCAGACAATCCCGGTATTCCAACCGTTTTGTATCGTGCAGGTTTTGTATCGCATCCAGTTCGTCCACGTCAACGCAGGTCGTTACCGCTCCGGCAAACAGGGACAACTGATCGCGCAGTTTCTCTGTCAGGTGCTGTACAACGCTGAAATAGAAGTATCCACCGGCCCCGACAATGACCAGCAATACGACCAGAAAGTGGCTGACAAACAATTTTTTCTGAATAGTCATTGTATATTCTCTGCGAGCGTTCACCTATAAACGTTTTAGCGGCAACGGTCAACCCCATCTTGCATAGGATAAACATTAATGACACACTAATCATAAAATGAATTGACGGGGGGTGGATGTCGTGAATAATAAAGACTCCAAAGCAGGGTAAATCACATGGCATCAACCGTCGTCAAAACAATAGGCCGAGTCATCACTGCACTAGCAGTACTGGGTATCGTTTCCGGGTTGGTATACCTTCATTTCAAGTGGACCTGGCGGAACGCGGATGGCGAGAGCGAAGAAGCCGCGCAGGGTGGCTTTCAAAGCGCAGTGGCCGAACGCAAAGCCCGAGTATTGTCAAACCTGGTGATCAACGCCAAAGCCTTTGAAATACTCTCCGAAGACGACTTGGTGCCGGTCAAACCCCTGATATCGAACATGGTGCATTATTCGCTCGGCTATGAGCATGACACGAACCTCACAGAACAGCTTGAGGCTAATCTGCCCGCGACCAAAACCAAAAGGAGCGAGGCGAATCACCGTGTCGAGCGCACGTACCGGGTCGAAACGATTGCGGAAAATCTGCTGAGCCCTGACGGTCTGGCCGTTAATCCCGTAACCAGGGATGTCTACGTATCGGAAAAAAAGCCCGGACGTATTCGGGTTCTCAAGCAGGGCGTCTTATCCCATGTCGTCGACAGCGGAACCAGGATTTATCAAACGGAAGATCGAAACACACCATCGGGACTCCCGCTTCGGTTACCTGAAGGTATTGCATTTGACAAAAACGGCGATCTTTTTGTCGTCGAGGATTTGCCGGGCGGCAGGCTCATCCGGTTTCCCATGCAAAGCGGCGGGCGCTACACCTATGGCGTTGAAATTACTGTTCCGGGTGAGTGGCAGAGTTTTGCATGGGAGAGCCTTTCAATCGGCCCGCGTGGCGATATGCTGCTTTCGGGATCCGACATGAACCGCGAAGACAGTGAGGCAAACGAACTGTTTTCCGGTGCCATTGTGTACAGGGATCCGGACGGTGCCTGGTGGGTGCCTTATGACCGGCTGTTTGCGCGTTTTTCCTCTGTCATCTTTTCCAAAAGCGGAAGGCACGCTATTTATGCCTGTGAGTTGACGGGTGAGCTCGGGTGGTTAGATCTGCAGTCCCGGCGCCCACTGGGCGGTATCAGCATTCATGTTCCCGACACGCCGGAGGGCATCTGCTCACTGCCGGACGGTACGTATCTGGTGGCGGAGCGGGATGGTCGGATCAGCAGTATTGATCCGGCCACGGAAGAGAGGGAAATTATCATACACGGTTTAAACCAGATTGAGTCCATTATCTGGGATGGTGCTAACAACCGCGCACTAGTGAGTGATAATAAAGCGGGCCGCATTTTTGCAATCGTGTCCGACATTCCGTATACAGATGGAGACGATCTGTTTGATTACGCCATTTTTCATCCGAATTACGCCCCGCAAAATGTACCCGACGTGTGCCCTGCCTATCTCGAGGGCATTTTTGAAATGGCTGGCATTCAGGCTTCAGACCTGGAAAACACCTATGTGTCTTTTCGCGATATTGCCGCCCGCCTGCCCATGATTGCCGCAAAGGCTGTTGCCAAACCGGTCAGCGAAAAACACAAACATGAAGACCCCATCAAAACGGTACAGTTTGTGATCTTCGAGCCGGACAAACTGGTCGTCGAAGATGACACCGGTGAGGCCTCTTCACTGGCGGCCTTCGTCGTCACCCGCGAATCCGGGGTCACCAATAAGACATCCATGGTTAAACTGCTTTCGCGCGAACCGTCCTGGTCCGATTACGAGGGGGCTCCGAAGCGCGTATATTTACCGAAAGCCTCATCGGTGGCCGTCTCCACACTGGGGATCGCGGCGATACAGTTTTCGGGCATGGGCGTGATGCCCGATTTCAGCTTTATTTTAAATCCATGGAACGAGCGTGAAAGCTATATGGTTGTTTTTGAACCCGGCGGGGGGCAGTACTATTACCGCCTGCATACGCCGCCCAACACCCGGCAGCGTGAATTATGGGTACTAGCCTACTCCAATACAGAGGTAAAGGAGTGGCCGCAGCTTGCCGAGGCCAAGCAAACAGACAAGACGGGCGTTTCTGCTGACATTTACCGGGAACGAAATGCAACAGGAGAGGGTGGCCGTGAACAGTAAATTGACAGGAATCCTGGCGGGGTTGATCCTGACCTTTTTCACGGTCAACAGCGGGGCCGTCTGGCTGGACTCTGAAGGCAGTCCCGTCACCGCCAACATCATTGTCATCGGGCTGAATGAACCACAGGGCCTTCTTTACGACGATGCGTTGGAAACGCTTTTTGTGGCAGAACAGGGTGCCAACCGCATTGTCGCCGTAAAAGACAGGGTCGTTGTCCCCATCGCCTCACAAACATTAATGATGAACAAGGCCTATTACGTGATGTATGGTGACGGCTCCAAGAAACCGGGTCCCCGAACCCACCTTTACCTGAACAAGCCTTCCGGCATCGTCTTTGACAGTCAAGGTATGATGTATGTCTCCGAATACAATCCCGAGGGCGGGCGTTTAATACAGTTTTCCAATATAGAGGAAAACCAAATGGTAGCCCATGAAATAAAAAGCCCTTACATGCGCAGCAGCCATGGCTATACGGGCATGAGCATTGACCCCAGAGACCGTCTTTATGTATCCGCCGTAGCGATGCAGACCAACAGCCTTTTTTCATTCGGCAGTGTCATCATGAAAGATAACAGCGACACCTGGTGGATGATTGACTCCGGCCCCTTCGCGGAATTTTCCAATGTCGCGGTAGCTCCTGACGGCCATACCATTGCGGTGGCCGAAATGCGGAATGGAGACTTGAGCTGGTACGACACCCACTCCCGCCAGCTGGTCGCCAATATTGACGTCATCGAAGGTATCCGGCATATCGCGCTGCTTTCCGACGGCACCACCATTGCAACTATCGAACGGGCCAATGGAAACTGGGGCGTCGTCGAGGTGGACCCTCTGGCGCGGCGCATGAAGGACTGGGCCGGCGACCTGCCCCGAATTGGCGGGCTGGCGGTGCACCCTACCAAGCGGGAGGTTTTTATTTCACTGGTAGATGACGGAAAAGTCATGCGCTTGATGCGCTATGGCGAAAAGAAGGCGATTTCCCGCAACAAACTTATGGAACTCTCTCATACATACCGTTTAAAAGAGGCCTTGCCGCCGCACGAATGGCCCGAATTTTTCAAGAAGTTTATTGAAAAGCTGGATGTGGTGAGGACGGTCAACAAGTATGGAATGCGCACGGCGGATGCAGATGATGCCCGCCCCACCCTGACCATCAATGAATTTTCCGAAGCGCTGCCCGTGGTCGCCGGCAAAATGAAAGCCACCCTGATTGGCATGCCCGACCAGGAACCTGATCCAATAGAAGAAGTGGCCTTTGCCCTTTTTTATCCCAATCAGAATACGGTGGCGGAGCAGGAACCGGCTCCCGGCATCAGCCTGTTTTCCGTCAAGCACAGGAGTGGAAAAATAAAGGCATCGAATCCCATGCCGGGGCCCTCCGGCAAACTGCATGAAGGTATGAAGTTGGAAGATATGCCGGATATGATCGTATATTTGCCGAATGGACACTACTCGACGAAAAGCACCCAAACCGGACACGGACAGCTCAGGGTATTTTACTTGGGCATGGGCCTGGGGCCCGACTACTGGCTGGATATCGACCGCTACAAACCTGAAGAAAGTTTCATGATCGTTGAAAGGCGCGACGGTTCAAAAGTTAAATATGCCCTGACACCTTACGAAGAAAGACTGGAGGCTGGCAGACACAGTATCCTGGTGGCCGGAGTTACGCCCCATCAGACCGAATGGTTTGAGCTGGGCAAAGGAGCCATCCGTTGGAATTTGATCAAAGAAGAAATGAAGGCTCCGCGTTTTCGTCATACGATGACCATGGATGATTTGAAAAAATCAGGTCTGCAGCTTTCCGGCCAGCGCTCCAGGGCACAGGCAGAAATTGTCGACGAGAGCATCTCGGAGCTGCAGCGGCGAATCATCCTGCGTTCCGCAACCAGATGGAAAACAGCCAATTTCCTGGTCGATTAATCCTATCCTGCATTATTCATAAAAAACGCCATAACGAATGGTCTATTATGAACAGTAATAAGTAATAAATATTGAACCTAAAAATCGAATTTGAAATCAATAACAAAATCCATCACATGAGACCATGGCATTTTTTACCCAGAGGGCGCGTTGAAAATACATTATCTGCGTTGCCGCTCCCTGCGGTCACTTCCATTCTTCGGATGGGCCGTCTCCGCTTCGCTTCAGCTGTTACCAAGGGTTGGCGGTAGCAAGCATCTCGAAACAAGGCAGATGGTGCAACGTTGGCAACCCGTATTCGGGTTCACCGTTCCCAGAACCGCGGAACATTGGTAAGGTCTACATCGGCAGCGGCATATTGTGCAAGGTCCACATCGGGAAGATCGTTCGCAGAGGGGGGAAGTTCTATGAGTATGCAATCGTTTTCGTCATGGACAAACATGCGCCCCTCGTGGCCCTGAAAATGTATGCGATGACCTCTTCCTTCGAGCCTCGGCATTTCTATCAACGCCGAGCGATTGGATGCATCAACGCTTATTTCCTCATCCCTGTGCTCAAGAACGAAATCCAACGCTCCACGTTCAATTAACCCGAGAAAAGCGTCAACCAGTTCGGCTCGGAACTGAGAGCCGCGACTGTGTTTCAACTCAGAAATGGCTTTATCAATCGACAGGGGGCTGCGGTAAGGCCGGGTATTCGTCATGGCATCAAAGGCATCGCAAATGCTCACAATCCCCGCATAAGGGTTGATTTGGTCGCCCTTCAAACCAAGTGGATAGCCGCGACCATTTTCCCACTCATGGTGCTGTAGAAGAATATCCCGTACCAGCGGCGCCAGGGGGTGCTCCCGCATTACCTCATATCCGATGCGGCAATGCTCCTTTACAATCGTGTATTCGTCATCCGTAAGGCGGCCTTTTTTGTCGAGAATAGCATCCGGTATACCTATTTTACCGAGATCGTGCAGATAGGCACCCAGCAATATCAAAAAACAAGCCCCCTCAGAATAGCCGAGCGCCCCGCCCAGTTTTTCGGCATACTGACTCACGCGCCACTGATGCCCTTCCGTGAAGGAATCATGCGCCTCTGCTAAAGCTCCCATGACCAGGACTGACTGGAGGGATGTTCTGTCTACAAGTAACTTCACCATGGTTTCCTTAAACTACACAGGTAGAAGGTACCGTATAAACGGATCAGCGTTAAAATATATTTTAATCCATTAGCCTGACCTATTCAAAAAAATAGATGGGAATGATTGTACTTCTTGGGTATGGGATGGATGCGGTTCCCTTCTTCCAGTCCCTCTTCTTTGCGTTTCTTTGAGCTCTTTCGCTGCTAAATAAAAAAAGTTTCCAACCGTATATGAACGTATATGGACATATATAAATCGGTTCCACCGCGAAGTAGCGGGATGCCTGCTTGTTTAAAAATAGTCGCGGTGGAACGCGACCCTCCATAACAGGAAGAAAATATTTTAACCGCAAATAGACGCAAATGTGCGCAAATAAAAGAAGGCTCAGGAATCGCATATGAACGTATATGCACATATATAAATCGGTTCTGACAGCGCATTCAAAAAATGGTCACGGTGGAACATGGCTCTCCACATAAGAGCCGAAGCCAACTCCTGGTCAAAAAAATGATTCTGCTATCCATGATTTTGTCATCCTTTTCTCATCCCTCTTCATTAGCGTCTATTGGCGTTCATTGAACCATTCCCTCTTCTTTGCGTTTCTTTGAGTTCTTTCGCGGCTAAATAAAAAAAGTTCTACCCCGAAAAGGTCGCGGTGGAACGCGACCCTCCACATAACTGCCGAAGCCATCTCCTGATCAAAAAAATGATTCTGCTATCCATGATTTTGCCAACCCTCTTCCATCCCCTCTTCTTTGCGTTTCTTTGAGCTCTCTCGCGGTTAAAAAAGAAAGATTTTTCAACCGTATATGAACGTATATGCACATATATAAATCGGTTCTGACAGCGCATTCAAAAAATGGTCACGGTGGAACACGGCTCTCCACATTGAAAACGCGTGGGGACACGCTTTGCTACATTTAAAATGATTTTGCTATCCATGATTTTGCCAACCCTCTTCCAGCCCCCTCTTCTTTGCGTTTCTTTGCGCCTGCCTGTGCGTGCCGCCCCCCTGAATTCTCGGACTAAAGAAAACGCTGAACACGCAATTTCGTACGGAGAACAGCCGCAGTATATATTTTACTTTGATCTCTGCCCGAAACTGAACTAGACTGCCGAATAGAGAACGACAACCGATGGTACGGAAACTATGGCAACATCAGAAAAAAAATACTGGGTAGGGTTTGATCTGGGCGGAACCAAAATGCTGGCTCATGTTTATGACGAAGCGTTTAAGGTTATCGGCCGAGAGCGCAAAAAAACAAAGGGTTATGAAGGCACGGCCGCCGGATTAAAACGCATGGTTAAAGTGGTTTCAGAAGCCCTGGATGCCGCCGGCATCAAAAAGACAGAATTGGCCGGGATTGGTATCGGAAGCCCCGGACCTCTCGATTTAAACAAGGGCACCATTATCCAGACCGCAAATCTCGGCTGGGTGAATGCGCCTCTTAAAGAAACCCTCGAAAAGGCCTTTTCCTGCCCGGTGGTGGTGTTGAATGACGTCGATGCAGGCGTGTATGGTGAATATGTTTTCGGTGCCGGCAAGGGGGCGCGCTGTCTGATCGGTATATTTCCCGGCACCGGCATTGGCGGGGGGTGCGTTTACGAGGGGCTTCTTATCAGGGGCCAGACCCAATCGGTAATGGAGGTCGGCCATATGCAAGTGATGCCGAAGGGGCCTCTTTGCGGGTGCGGACAGCGGGGCTGTCTGGAAGCGCTAGCAAGCCGGCTGGCCATTTCTGCGGCGGCGGCGCAAGCCTGTTATCGCGGAGAAGCCCCGCACCTGATGGAGCTGGCGGGGTCTGATTTAAACAACATCCGCAGCGGGACTCTGAAGGAATCGATTGAGGCTGGCGACACCGTGATCGAAATTATTTTGAGGAGGGCGGCGCGCTGGATCGGCGTGGGCGTTGCCAATCTGATCAATTTAATGGGTCCGGACCGAATTGTGCTGGGCGGCGGGCTGGTGGAGGCTATGCCAGAATTGTTTTGCGAGGAAGTCCTTAAAAGTGCCCGTAAAAACACCATGCTTTCCTTTGTCGACACATTTACGGTCAATGCGGCCAAACTGGGCGATGACGCCACCGTCCTGGGGGCGGCCGCATGGGCCAGAAAAAACAGTAAGGAAGTAACATGAAAACGGACAATGAAGCGTATCGGCTGCTCGCGGTTATAGACCTCGGCTCGACCTCACTGCGCATGGCGATCGGCGAAATGGACGAGAGCGGCTCTTTCAGAGTTATTGAATCCCTGAAACAGTCTCTCAGTATTGGTAAAGACACCTTCACGACGGGTTCTATCAGTTTTAAAACAACCGAGGAATGTGTTCGGGTGATCCGCAGCTTTAAACAGCTGATGAAAGAATATCATATTGTCCATCCCGACCAGATCCGGGCCATCGCTACCAGCGCCGTCCGCGAAGCCGACAACAAAGATGCATTCCTGGACCGTATTTTCACGGCGACGGACATCAATGTTGAAGCACTCGATGAAACGGAGTTAAGTCGCCTGACCTATCTGAGCATCTATCCTCACATTAAAAATTGTCCCGATTTGAGGAAAGGGCTGTTTTTAACTATTGAAGTCGGGGGCGGGACAACGGAGGTGCTGGGCATGCGCAATAGAGAAGTTGCGTTCGCCCATACGTATCGGCTGGGCACACTGCGCCTTCGGGAAATGCTCGAAGACGTCAATCTCAACCCGCGAAAAACCCGGGATTTACTTATCAGCAATATCAAAAATAATATCGACAAACTAAAACAGGAAATCCAAAAAAGTGAGGCGGTGCGCGTTTTGCTCATCGGCGGAGACGCCCGGTTTGCCGCAGAACAGTTTCAGCCCGACTGGGACCAGCAATCCATCACCGGCATTACCTCCGCGCGTATCAAAAAGATTACGGGGCGGGTGCTGGCGCTGCCTGCCGAGGAAATCGTTAAACTCTACCGCCTACCCTTCCCTGATGCCGAAACGCTAAGCCCCGCCCTGCTCACCTTTTGCACACTCGCTGATGAACTGAACATCAAAAAGTTCCTCGTCTGCGGCGCCACCATGCGAGAGGGTCTGCTGGCCGATATGACGGTCAAAGGTGTCGGCGCCATTGATTTCACAAAACAGATTTTTCACTCCGCCCTGGAACTGGGTAAAAAATATAACTTTGACAGGCCCCATGCCGAACACGTTGCTTTTTTGAGCCGCAAACTCTTTCAATTTATGACAGAGGAACACCAACTGAGCCAACGCTATGAACTGTTGCTCGTTGTCGCAGCGTACCTGCATGATCTGGGGTCCTTCATCAGCAATCGCAGTCATCACAAACACTCCATGTACATTATCATGAACAGTGACCTCTTCGGTCTTAGCGCCCGGGATATACGCATTATATCGCTCGTCGCCCGCTACCACCGCAAAGCCCCCCCGCGACCTGCACACGGAGAATATATGCAACTCAATCGGCACCATCGCATTGCCATAAACAAAATGGCGGCGATCTTGCGGCTGGCCGATGCCCTGGACCGAAGCCATGTGCAACGCATTAAAAGCCTGGGGTATAAAAAAATCGGCGGACGTGTTATATTGACGGCCAAAAACGTGTCGGACGTGTCGCTCGAGCAGCTGGCCATTGAGCAGAAAAACACACTCTTTGAGTCCGTTTACGGACAGTCGGTGATCTTACAGGGCAAAAACGTGGAGAGCACATGAAAAAGACCTCTTATGAAAACTATTTTAACAGGGAGCTGAGCTGGTTGGAATTTAATGAGCGAGTCCTTAATCAAGCCCAGCGGCAGGACCTGCCCTTGCTCGAGCGCCTCAAGTTTTTATCGATCACGGCGTCCAATATGGATGAATTTTTTATGGTACGCGTCGGTGGGTTGCAAATGCTGGTGGCCGAAAAACGAAGGCGGCGCGACCTTTCCGGCCTCACTCCCAACGGACAGTTGAAAGCCATCAGCGGACGGACGCACTGCTTGTATGACGCTTTATACACTTGCTTTACAGAGGAACTGGAGCCGGCGCTGGCCGCTGAAGGCATCGAGCGCATAAAACCGGAAACATGCAATGAAACGCAGATGGAACACCTTGAGCGCCTTTTCGAAAATGAGCTGTACTCCATTCTCACGCCAATGGCGCTGGACCGCGATAAAGCATTTCCACTGTTGAGTGACCTCGGCGTTCACGTGGCCTTTGAGTTGGCGCCCCGTGAAAAGGGCCGCGAAAGCCGTTTTGCCCTCATCCCTCTGGGTCACCAGGTACGACGTTTTATAACGCTGCCGTCGGAAGGTCTTTATCAGTACATGCTCATGCAGGATGTGATTCCTTTTTTCCAGGAACGGTGGTTCCCCGGTGAAAAAATTATTGGACATATTGCCTTTCGGATTACGCGCAATGCCGACATGAGCGTGCAGGAGGATTCGGCGTATGATCTGCTCAGCGGAATGGAGGATGTCCTGGAACAACGGAAAATCAGTCACTGTGTCCGCCTGGAGGCCCGAAACGGCATATCGCAAAACATGTTAAACTTTCTGAAAGACAGCCTCGGCGTTCAACCCCATGACATCTATCTGGTAAACGGCCCGGTTGGCCTCGCCGACTTCCAGGAACTCGCTTTTATGGAAGGATTTGACCGGCTTAAAGACGAGGCCTGGCCCCCGTTGCCGGAGCCAGGCATTGACCCCCGCATCAGTATGTTTGATCATATAAGTGACAGGGACCTGCTGCTCTGTCATCCCTACGAGTCATTCGATCCCGTTGTGAGACTGATTGAAGAGGCCGCACAGGATCCTCAGGTGCTCGCCATTAAGCAGATTCTGTACCGCACGAGCTCGCGCAGCCCCATTATCAGCGCCTTGAAAATGGCGGCGCGCAAAGGGAAGTATGTGACCGTTATTGTAGAACTGAAGGCGCGCTTTGATGAACAGCGAAACATTGAATGGGCCAAGCAGCTCGAACTGGAAGGCGTACAGGTGATTTACGGCATCAAAGGTCTTAAAACCCACGCGAAACTTTGCATTATCGTCAAGCGGGAAGCGCGTGGCATAGTCAAATATTTGCATGTGGGCACAGGAAACTACAATGACAGCACGGCACGGATTTACAGCGACATCAGTTATATGACCAAAAACGAAGAACTGGGGCGGGATGCCACAACCTTTTTCAATTCCATATCGGGCTTTTCCGAAGTGCAACCGTATGTCCATTTAAGCATGTCTCCCGGCGGCATCCGCGACCGCATGCTGGAGTGCCTGGATGAAGAAATCACGCGGGCCAGGCAGGGACAAAAAGGATGGGTTATGGCCAAGATGAACTCGCTGGTGGACCAAACGCTTATAGACAAGCTCTATGAAGCATCCGGGGCCGGCGTCACCATCCAGCTAAACATACGGGGCATCTGCTGTCTCAGGCCCGGTGTGGCGGGGGTAAGTGAAAATATCACTGTCACCAGCATTATCGATCGCCTCCTGGAACATGCCCGGATTTATTATTTTCATCGAGGTGGCGCGCCGATTGTTTTTATTTCGAGCGCTGACTGGATGAATCGGAATCTGGACAAACGTATAGAGCTGCTGACGCCGATTATAGACAAGGCCTCAAAAAAGAAACTGATCAAAATTCTAAAGATGTACTTTAAGGATAATACCAGCAGTTGGGAGTTACTGCCCGACGGAAAGTATCTGCACAGCCAAAGCAAATCAAAACAGAAAGCCTGCCGCAGCCAGGAGAGACTTTATCAGCAGGCCGCCGCGGCTATCGAGGCGCGGGCGCGTTCAAAGAGAACAACTTTCGAACCCCACAAACCGGCCGACACGGAGTCGACATAACGCACAGCGAGCATTTACCTATGGGAAAAAAGAGACGTCATGTATCGCATTTTCTAGTGCAGCCGGGTGATGCCGCCCCCGCCGCCGCCAGACGGCTGCTCTATAACGAGTATAAAACCATCTCTGATAATCTGGAAGGTGCCCTGCAGGGAGACGACCCCTGTTACCTCCACGACATAAGAGTGGCCACGAGAAGGCTGCGCAGCGCTTTGAAACTTTTCAAAAACAAACTGCCACATCCCGAACGCATCCGCCAATTGGATCAATCATGGAAAACACTGGCAGCGGCGTTGAGTCCGGGGCGGGATGCACAGGTGTGGATGGCGTTTTTAACTCGTGACGAACACCTGAAAAAACTGCAGAAAGATCCCGCCTGGCCCCGCTTCTACGCCCTGCAGAAAGATGTGGCTCGAGAACGGCTTGAAGGGGTAAGGCATACGCTTTCAGGTTCGCTGTTCCGCATCACGCGTCAAGATACCTTACACTATTTGTCTGAAGATATCGCAACCGAGACGATCCCCGAAGCCTCTCCCGCACGTCAGACCGCCGGACGCCGCATGAAAAAGCAGCACCGTAAAATTATGAAGGCCGCCGTCACACTGCAAAAAGACAGTATGGAATCCATGCACGCTTTTCGCAAGCTATGCAGAAGACAGCGGTACTGGGCCGAATTCATGGCGCCGGTCTGTGATAAAAAAATGACTCATTACGCCGGACACATGAAGCAACTGGCCGATCAGCTCGGCCGTATGCGGGACATCGACCTGCACCTGGGCGAATTAAAAGCGGCAGCAGAACCGGCACCGGATGCTCTGATAAAGCTACTGCAAAAAGATCGACCCGGCCGGGAAGAAAAATTTCGGGTGGCCATGAAAAAACTGAAAAAGAAGACCTGTCAAAAAGAGCTTGCCCGCATGTTTAGCGAAATGGAGGTGACCATATGATATTGTATCTGGTACGACACGGCATCGCTGTTGATGTTGGCCAACAGGGTGTACAGCATGATGCAGACCGAATGCTGTCATCCGAAGGACGGGAAAAAACGATGGAAGCGGCAAAGGGCCTTGCCTCATTAGGGGTTGAACCAGATGTGATCGCCAGCAGCCCCCTGCTTCGGGCAAGAGAAACGGCAGACCTTTTCTGTCAGGCTTGCAGCCCGAAAAAAAAGGTGAGAATAGAGCCGTTTCTGACATGCGGAGCGCGTTCGACTGAAGTGGAGCGATGGCTGAAAAAACAACGGGCCGAATCGATTATGCTCGTCGGCCATATGCCGGATATGGCGGAAACTGCATCCTATTTTATTACGAAGGGAGGCATTTCATTTATGGCCTTCAATAAAGCTGCATGCTGCTGTATCGTCTTTAAACGCGACATCGGCCCGGGGGACGGCAGACTGGTTTTTCATGTACCGCCCAAATTATTGAGCAAGCTATGTGACCCCATATCCGGCAGTTGAACGCAGATGAGGCGTGCAGTTACGGGTGACGCAAAAACACGGGCGCGCCCGCAAGGTGCTTCGAGGCTTTTGCGCAACCCGCTGGCCGTGAATGAGCTGTGCGAGTCGCTGCGGACCAACCGCTCTTTCCAGGTTGAAAAAAGCAGTCGAGGGTATCCCCGACTGCCTTCTGAGCACGCCTTTAACCGGAAGTAATTTCAATATGACGACCGGGCTTTCTGCCCTTTTCCTTCTTGGGCAGCGTCACACTGAGAACCCCTTTTTTGAAACGGGCCTGTACACCCGAGTCTTCTACCTCTACCGGGAGAGGAACGGTGCGGTATATGCATCCGTAACTGCACTCCGAATAACGGTAGTTCTTTTTCTTCTCTTCCTTTTCCTGTTTTTTTTCGCCACTGATCGTGAGGGTATTGTTTTCCAGTGTGACGGACAGATCTTTCTCATCCAGGCCTGGCAATTCTGCGGTCACCTGCAGATCATCGTCCGTCTCCGTTACCTCTACCTGGGGAACCAGTGAGTTCAGGGTGTTTCCCCGCCCTGATACAGGCATGCCTGAAGGAACCAGTGTCTCTTCAAAGAAATGATCAAAGAGATCATTCATCCTTCGGTGCAGCAATCCAAAGGAGTCATGCTGCTCCCACGGCGTACCTGCGCGCTCTTTCTTTTTCCACGGAATCAGATTCATCTTCATTCTCGTCACCCCCCTCCAGTTTGAGTCATGACATTACGCCCCTGCTTCGACCGTAATCTTTCTGGGCTTCGCCTTTTCCGATTTCGGAAGCGTCAACCGCAGGACACCATTGCTGATGCTGGCCTGTATATGCTCTTCATCGATGTCAGCAGTAATAGAGAAAGAACGCTTGTACATACCTTTCTCATATCCTCTGTGAATCGCTTCGCAAGACTCGGGTTCGGCGAGATCCTGCCAGGCCATTATCGTCAACACTCCCTCTTCCAGGGTAACATCTGTGCGGCTCTCATCCACCCCCGGCACATCGCACACAACGAGAACAGCATCTTCTTTTTCGTAGATGTCCGTCGCCGGTGTAAAGACCGGAAGATCCTGCGGCACTTCCACTGCACCCTGATTGCGTTTGCTCAACGCTTTATCCTGTACTTTTGCTGTCATCTCCATCACCACCCTTTCGTTACGCCTGTATTGCTATTTTTTTAGCCTTTGATTGCTCTGTCCGCGGAAGCGATATCTCCAGAACACCAAGTTCATACCGCGCCGTTACCTTTTCACTGTCTGCCTCAAAGGGCAGTTCTATGGTTCGCGTAAACGAACCCGAAGAACGCTCTGCACGGTGACAGGCAACACCTTCAGCCAGCTCATCCGGTTTGCGATCCCCCTTCAATGTGAGGTGACGGCCCTTAACGGTGATATCTATATCCGCCGTGTTCATTCCCGGCAACTCGGCCCTGACAATAACTCCTTCCTCGTTACTGTATATATTCAAGGCCGGAAATGCCTCACCAGTCGTTGCATAGCCGCTAAACAAGCGGTTCATATCACTCTGCAGACGCCTTACGTCCGCGAAAGGATCATATGTATCTCTCCATAACATTTTCTCTTCTCCTTCCTCTCCGCATTAAACTCGGAGTTTCTATAACGGATAAAAGCATACACCATGCCAAAAATTTATTTGTAATTGTAAATACATACTATATAGATATTTACAAATTTTAATAGCTATAGAATATTGAATAATAAATAAACATTATGTCACATTTTTATAAAATATATGTGTCATATCGTCTCAGTTTAAAAAGAGTATTTTTTTAGCACTCGCGTTACACAAGAATAAAACGTTACCCAAAGCCGCTTCATTTAACAAAGTAGCTGCTCAATAATTATGTTACCGAAGCTTGCTGAAGATTGTGCGCAATTTCGCATCAATTAACTGCCGTAATGTGTATGGTTCCAAGTTGATTTGCACTTCTGTCAGGTGAGTCTTTTCTTTGACCAGAAGAATGTGTTCAGAAGATTGGCAGCCTCATAAAGCTCGTTTATATCCTTAACCAACGCTTCATCCTCAGCGCTGACAACTTAAAAGCTCTCTGACATGCGTATAATTCTTCTGCTTGACGTGAGGGTTGTCATTGCTCTTCCCTAGCCTTCCACGTGTTATTTCAACAGGTGTAGCCCTTTTTTTCTAGAAGCTGTACAGATGATGGTTAACAAACTCTCCACGGTAAATTGACAAACTAACTGCGCCCCCTTGTCGGTGCTGGGGGGATCAGTTAGTTCGTCAATTCACCCTCATTTTTGCCAACTTTAGTTTAACGAGCAATATGCTTGACCGAGCCTCTTTATTTTAATAAAATATCTAACAGGGTTGTATTTTATATTTTGCAATATTCAAAGAGTATAGTTGTGTCGCAGTCAAATGAGCATAGAGGTGAATGTATGAAAAAGGGTGTTTTGTTTTTATCGATCTTGTGGGTGGTTGGTTGTGTTGTGCCGTGTGCACATGCCGGAACATGGTATGTGGCCCCGTCCGGCGATGACGCAAATGACGGGACAAACTGGACCAGTGCGGTTCAGACGATCCAGGTCGGCGTGGATTTGGCGCTTGCCGGCGACACGGTGCTGGTCAGCAATGGCGTGTACAACACCGGCGCGCGGGTC
>CAYXEW010000038.1:18145-21414 GCA_964464115.1 uncultured Verrucomicrobiota bacterium | reverse complement strand
GGCCCTGCCAAACTTCAGGGGGCAAATTGATCGACGAAGTCAGCTCCGCATTCCAAGCGGCGCGCAGCGCTGCCTGGAACGTTGGCAATCAGGCTAAAATGCGCGAGCATTTTTAGCCTGCATTGCTTTGTTCGGTGTGTCTACAGATGTTTTATGACGAGTTCAGGCACGCGGTCTTTCATGTACTCAGCAACAAGTCGCCGGTGACATTTCTCTGGAGTGGGTTCGCTACACAGCAAGCATCCACCGTCAAGTAATTCCGGTATCAGGATGTTTTCTATCTGCCGTTTGGTAATGAGGGGTAAGAACTGCATTTCATATTCATCCCATGTCCCTTTGTTCTTCTTGTATGCGTCAAGAATAGCACCTGTCGGCGCACACTGTGGGAGGTGGTGGTAGTCAGCTTTACAAATCTCCCGCAGGAAATACCGCAAATCATCACGCTTGGTGAAACCGGCGAGTTGAGAAACGTTGTTCAAGCGAATGTCGAGCATTCGCTGTACCTTAGCGTTTTGCAACGTAGTAAAAAACTTCTCAGCGTTTTTTTTAGTAAAACCAATGGTGAATAGTTGAATTGTCATTTTGCATCCTCATACGTACGCAAGGTCACGCGCTTGTTGGGCTTCCTCATCTTCTTGATAGGCAATCCGCTCACCCTGTCTGTCGTACGCCTCCTCAATAAGGTCATCTGGAGTCTTAAATAGATCGGTTGTTGCCATACGAAGTGAAATCATGAGGCGACGTTCCAAATCCTGATTGTCCTCCAATTCTCCATCTTCAAGAATGTGCTTGATGACGACATCCTGGGCGCGAAGATGCCTACAGACGAGAATCGTTCTGTGGCACTGAATCGGATCCTTCTCCGTGCACATCAACGCGATATTGAAACGCATAGAACCCTTTCGCACACGCTCAAGACCCTCCTGAAAGTAGTCCATCTGGCAGAGTCGGGCAAAGTCAATCTTTCCGCTCCGGTAACACATGGGGTCATTGGGCCGCGCACCAAGGTGGTTGCCGAGGAACACGTAAGCAACGCGATTGTCTGCAAGCAACGATGCAATCGCTTCCTTATTGAATTGCGGAGCAAAACGACTGTAAGGCGCAGACCTCACATCCGCGATTGCATTGATACGGTGCAAACGCAGCAGGCCTACAAAATAATCGGGAGCGTGATTCGAGTGTCCCACTGTGAATATACTCATTCTCATCCTGTGACTCTACTCTATTTAGTCTTTGAGATCAATAGTCAATAACGGTGGCCACCAACTTGTAATGATTGTTGTCAATGTTGAACTTCGCGCTGAGGCTGATGACGAGTAGGCAACGGGTTGAATCCTTTGGTGCGATTACTTTTGCCGGTTGGTTGAGGGCCGGAAATGGCGTGAAATAGCGCTGTTCCATCGTCGGGTCCGTAACCGAGAAATCGTAGTGCTTGCCATTGAAGTCGAAATGCGCACGACGCTTTCGCTTCTGACCGCCTTCAAATGGATTCGTTTCCTCCCAGATTCTAAAGGTTAGGTTCTGGGGTCGAATCAAGTAGAGGGATCGCACGTCCGTCAATGTGGCGAGAAATGCGTTGCTGACTCGATCTTGCTTGATTCCGGGTTGGTCCCATAAGTTGGTCGGGGTTTCAGCAAGATTCGAGAGGTCGGGAATGACTTTGGCGTGCTTTACCCACCGCACGGTGGGGTCAATGA
Organism: uncultured Verrucomicrobiota bacterium; assembly: GCA_964464115.1. Taxonomy (GTDB): domain Bacteria; phylum Verrucomicrobiota; class Kiritimatiellia; order CAYTQP01; family CAYXEW01; genus CAYXEW01. The sequence goes on along the minus strand of CAYXEW010000038.1, from coordinate 19,717 downwards.
AATAGTCTTCAGGCTGGTATGGCACATTGGCGTTACCGGTTACGGTCAACGTGACAATCTCCAGCACGGCTGGCTGTGTTCCATCCGTGCATGTACTCTCCTGCGATGACACTTCTCCTTCGCCCTGCTGCGAGACGGGGCGGACCCATGAGCCGATACGCCATTTGTTAGTGGCGGCATCATGCGTTGCCTCTCTTCCCGCGATACAACGCTTGGGTGCCTTTCGCACCGAATTCGCCAGAACAAGTATTGTCTTCTCCATATGTTCCTTTCCTCTCCGAATGCGTCGCGCAGCGCCGCCTGGAACAAGTTATTGAGTAGTTTTTTTTGTGATCATTGCATTTTTTGTTGCAAGTAGTGTAACTCCTTAATACATAAGATCTTCCATTACAAGATTTTGTGCAGATTGTCGAGTTAATTGTGTTGAAATATTTTCTGGTGTTTATTACGTATTGGATATAAATATATGTAATATGTTATGTATGAATAAGATATAGATTGTATTATTATGTAATAGTGATTTTTGATCTTTTTGTATGAAGCCTGTCCCTTCAAAATTGATGCCGTTTTTTTTGACCACGATTGAAAGCGCTTCTGTTCCGAAGTCGTTAAAGGGTGCCTATTGCAAATGGCTCCGATTCTATCTTGATTTCTGTGCGAAGTATAAGCACCCGCCACGCGATCCCGATTCTTTGGAGCCGTTTCTGCAAAAGCTGGCGTCTAAGAATCAGTCCCCTGCGGCTCAAAAGCAGGCGGCTAACAGTATTTCTCTGTATTATGAGACGATGAAAAACTGGAAGTCGGCAAATCAAGCCGGTCAAAAAGTCTCTGAGCGCACCAGCTCTTTATGGGATGCCGTTTACCGGGATCTGAAAAATGAGATTCGCGTGCGGCAGTATTCGCCCAAGACGCTGTCTACGTACCGCATCTGGATTGAGCAGTTTCAAAAATATATCAGGAGCAAGCCGCCGGAATAGATTACATCTGAAGATGCCGCGCAGTACCTAAGCCATCTGGCAACAGAAAAGGGTGTGGCTGCTTCCACACAAAATCAGGCTTTTAATGCGCTGCTGTTTCTGTACCGCCATATCCTTAAAACCGATTATGATTTGAAAGATAAAGTCGTCAGAGCCAAGCAGACGAAGTACATCCCGGTGGTTCTGACAAGAAAGGAAGTGGACCGGGTCGTGGAGCTGCTCGATTATCCGGCAGATCTTATCGTTGGCCTGCTGTACGGGTGCGGTCTTCGACTTTTCGAGTGTTTGAATCTGCGTGCGGGCTGTCTGAATTTTGATGATGAGATTCTGACCGTGCACGATGGAAAGGGGAAAAAGGACCGCACGGTTCCTTTGCCGCGCAAGCTGATTCCCGATATCAAACAACATCTTGAGCACGTGTATGCTCTTCATGAGCAGGATCTTGAATCTGGATATGCCGGGGTTTTTATGCCAACGGCTTTGGATCGCAAATGGAAGAATGCTTCAAAGGAACTGATTTGGCAGTGGCTTTTCCCGGCCAAAACATTGACCTTTGTTCCCAAAAAGAATGAGCACCGCCGTTATCATCTGCATG
>CAYXEW010000038.1:0-18135 GCA_964464115.1 uncultured Verrucomicrobiota bacterium | reverse complement strand
CTGTTTTTCAGCGGGCCTTGAAAGTGGCGGTTCGCCGGGCGAGAATTTCCAAGCGTGTGACGGCTCATACGTTTCGGCACAGTTTTGCGAGCCATCTGCTGCGCAACAATTACGACATTCGAACCATCCAGGAAATGCTGGGGCACAGTGATGTGCGCACGACCATGATCTATACGCACACCGTGAAGAGCTGCACCTTTAAGGAGAAACGGAGTCCATTGGATTTTGGAGCATAATTAAAAGGGTGAAAACGCTTTTATCATCATTTAGGGTTGAAGGCTCGGGAGTGGGGTGTAGATTTTTTTGATAACTGCTGGGTCGGCATGTAAATGATATACGGAATAGCGATGATCCCGAGGTTCAGACACTGCGCAAAATGATGAAAAGAGCGTTCTGACAACTAAATAATTATGCTGAATATAGTAAAAGTTATAGAAAACAGCCGCTTTTTTTCGGGCATTTCTACCGCAAGTCAACAGGCACTGGCCGATGTCTGTTTTGTGAAGGAATTAAAGAAAGGTGAAACGCTCTTTAGCGAAGGGGAGGTGGGGGCGGTTTTCTACCTCCTCTCTGTCGGGAACATTCAGCTCCATAAGACTTCGTCCGGGGGGAGGAGCGTTGTCATCAAAGTGCTCAAGCCGGGTGAAGTCTTTGCCGAAGTTATTCTCTTTGAAAAAAAGGAATATCCGGTAACCGCAGCGGCGCTCGTAGACAGCACTGTGCTGGGTATTTACCGTCGCGACATTCATGCGCTCTTGAAGCGCGACGATTTTCGAATGGATTTCATCGCTATGCTGATGCGCAAGCAGCGCTACCTGAGTGAAAAAATAAGCGATCTGAGTTTATATGATGTTGAAGAGCGCTTTTTCCTTTTTCTGGAGCAGCAGTATAGCTGTAAAGAGACTATATATTGTCCGCTTTCTAAAAAAGATGTTGCGGCCGCTATCCACACCACGCCGGAATCTCTGTCCCGCCTGCTGCAGCGACTGAAAGAGGATGGCGTGTTGACCTGGGATGAAAAGACAATCCTGATTCACCGCCCTGCCAAAGATGAAAAGCGGCGGTCAAGGGACTGACCGCCAACCAAAACCGAAAAAGCGGATGGTAGGTAGGGCGTGGGTGGATAGTCCTGTAAGTCTGGATGTACTTTGCGAACCTTGGCGCCCTTCTTTTTCCCATTTTCGGCAGGCGGAACGCAAACAGGCGCGAACGGATGGAATATCTTATTTTTTTGTACCTTTTGGTGTTTTTTATGGCTATCTTCTGTTTTGAAAAGCGGGCGGATCCTATCAAAAAAAATGAGTACTCAAACGACACTGATTAAGAATGCCACGCTCTGGCCGTCCGCCTATGAAGAGGTCATTGAACATGGCAGCCTGCTGATTAAAGGCGGTCGTATTGAGAAGGTGGGCCGGTTCAAAGCGTGGGCCGACCTCGAGATTGATGCCGAGGGGGGGCTGGTCATGCCGGGGTTCATTCAGACCCACGTCCATTGTTGCCAGACACTTTTTCGCGGGCTGGCCGAAGATATGGCTTTGCTCGAGTGGTTGAAGAAAAAAATCTGGCCGTTTGAGGCCGGGCACACTGAAGAGACCATTCGACTGTCGGCACAACTCACCTGTGCAGAACTCATTCGGGGTGGCACCACCGCCTTTCTGTCCTTTGAGACGGTCCGGCATACGGGGGCGGTAATGGAAGCGGTAAAAGAGGCCGGGCTGACGGCCACGATCTGTCACTGCCTGATGGATGAGACCTGCGGGTATGGGCCGCTCGTGGTGGATACGTATGAGGCGCTGGGTTACTGTGACATGCTGCTCGATCAGTGGGGCGACGATGAACAGGTCCATCTCGGCCTGGCTCCGCGCTTTGCCCTGAGCTGTTCAGAAAAGAATTTGCGTCTGGCGGCGGACTATGCCCGCGACCGGGGCATCCTGTTGCACACGCATGCATCGGAGCAGATCGAGGAAACCGAGCTCATTCGCGCGCAAACCGGAATGGGCAACATAGCCTATTTGCATTCATTGGGCCTGTCGGGGCCCGACGTGTATTTGGCCCACTGTGTCCATCCCGATGAAAGCGAGAAATTCCTGTTGGCAGAAACGGGCACACACGTACTGCACTGTCCCTCCGCCAACATGAAGCTGGGTTCAGGCATTGCCCCGGTTCCCGAATATCTCGATATGGACATATCGGTTTCGCTGGGAGCCGACGGTGCGCCCTGCAACAACCGGCTGGACATGTTTACGGAAATGCGGCTGGCCGGTTTACTGCAGAAGATGAAATGCGGCCCGGCGACACTGGGTGTTCGGGATATTGTTTATATGGCAACACAGGGCGGGGCGGATGCTCTCGGGGCAGGGGATGAAATGGGGTCCCTTGAGGTAGGGAAAAGAGCGAGTCTTATCATCGTCAGTATGGATAACCCCCACTGCCTCCCATCTAATGATGTAGCCTCTGATCTGGTTTACGCCTGTCTGCCCTCTGATGTCAACATGACGATGGTCAACGGAAAAATACTGTACATGGATGGGGAGTTCAGAACGCTGGATATGGGGCGTCTAAAATGATGCATCTATTATTTCTGTCCGCTGTGGCTGTTTACGAAACAGCCGTTATTCAGAACTCAAACTCTGACCGCAAACGGCTGGTTCTTTTTGATGTTTACACATGATGCGGCGAGAAGTTCAGCTGTCTGTTGGAGATCTCTCAGGTCGACGGCTTCAATGGTTGAGTGCATGTAACGGCTCGGAATACTGACCAGGACAGTGGGAATGCCGCCCATAGACTTGTAAATAACCATGGCGTCTGTGCCCCCGTTGACGGTAAATATTTCCATCTGATAGGGCACCTTGGCCCCATCACCCGCTTTGCGGATATGCTCCATTAGTACAGGATGATTCTCCCGACCAATGCTGATGGCCGGTCCTTTACCCATTTCCACTTTGCCAAACTGTTTGTGATCGATACCCGGTGTGTCTGTTGCAAACGTCAGGTCAACGGCGATGGCGGCATCCGGCCGGATGTTGAATGACTGCATCTGTGCCCCGATGCATCCTACTTCCTCCTGCACGGAGCTGGCCGCGATGATACAGCACTTCGGTTTTTTAGCCTTCGCCAGTCTCAGCGCTTCAAGTACGGCCCAGGTGCCCGCGCGGTTGTCCAGCCCGCGACCGATCGCGATGTGATCATTCAGCATTTCAAATTCATCGACAAACGTCATGGGGTCGCCGACGGCGACCTTTTTTTCGGCCTCTTTCTTATTGGTGGCGCCAATATCAATAAACACCTCGTGGATTTTCGGTACTTTTTGTTCGACGTTTTTGTCCTTGAGGTGAATAGGGGTGGAGCCCACCACGCCGCGTACAATGCCTTTGCGTGTATGGATGCTGACGCGCTTGGCGGAAATCAGGGCCGGATCAATGCCGCCAATGCGCTGTACATACAGAAAACCATGGTCATCGATATAATTCACAATCATGCCTATTTCATCGATATGTCCGTCGAGCATAATTCTGGGAGACCCTTTGGGGTTCAGTACAGCAAAGGCATTGCCATAGGCATCGGTTTGTACTTCATCAGCAAACGGGCGGGCATAGTCGCACCAGATCTTTTGAGCCGCCGCTTCATGCCCACTGGGTGAAGGGGTTGAGAGCAGTTTCTTTAGAAAGTTAAGTGATTCTTTGCGCATTTTATTTCTCCAGCTATAAGGTGTTTTAATAGGTGTAATTCGTGCCCGTTCACATGTCAAACATCTGTATCAGGAATAATGGTAAACGTTTTGTCCGATATAAGATTTCCTTCCATACGAGCCGACAGCCTCCACTCTCCGACTTTATCCTCTGCGGGCGCCCAGATGCTGTCGCCCAGATAGAATGTGTATTCGTTAAAATGAATGTGTTCTTTACCCGTAAAAGGCGGATCGACGCGGCCTTCGGCATCCGTAAAGGGCGGATGATCTATACAAAAATCAATGACCTTTCCGCGGGCGCCCCTGATTTCCAGCACGTAGCCGAATTCAATACCGATGCGGGCCGGAATCTGTTCGGTAAATGATACGATTTCAGGCAACGCTTTACTTTTTGAATTCCACCCCTTGTAGATTCCGTAGTTCAGCATTTCAATCTGTATTTTTTTCCTGTGCATAGGATATAGCCAACAAGGTGGCAGTGGTTACAGGGGCGGTAGACCGCTCTATTATCCCTGTTGATTCTTGGTCAGGCTTTCAGTTGGCATTCACTCACAATGGTTCGTGCTTGAGTTGCATATGCTGAAAAATCGCCTTTGTCGAATTCAACAAGGGCATCGTAGAATATGTTCCATTCTTCCTCTTCTTTATAGTATTGTTGAGCCAGTTTGCTTTCTTTACCCCGGATGAAGTCAAGTGTTTCGTCCAGGCGTTCAAGGCCGGTTTCGACGAATTCCTTCAGTGCCGCCTCTGTTCCTTTCCGGTGAAAGGCAAGCGCTTTGAGTGCAAAGCGAAGCAGTGTCAGTGTGGCCGGAATGCGCGAAACAAAACATCCGGTAAAGGGATCGATGAGATCTTTGATGCGGGCTGTATCGCCCTGCGTCAACACCCTGGCGTACTCGGAAAACTGCAATATCCGAACATGATCGGCCACGGCCGTTCCGATGTTGGCGGCCTTGATGGCATCCGAGGCGAAGGCCTCTTTGTCATGGCGCATAATCAGACCGTCTTCATGAAGATATGCGAGGCGTGTGTTTCTTTTACCGAACGTCGATAAAACATAACACTGATCTTCAGCCCTGCCGATAAATGACGGTGTAAAAGGTCGGTATTTTTTCAGGGCGCGAATGAGAATACCGTTGGTGCCGCCCGTAACATGTATGCGATAGAGGCACTTCTTGTCGCCGTCAATATCATGCTCTCCATAGCGCGTCAGCATTTCGGCTGCCGTGCTGAGCGCCTGCGGCAACCGGCTGAAAAAGATGGTTTCGTCTGGTGAGCTCGTATGCTCAGGAAAGGTGACATCGGGCGTAAAGAGCGATTGCCCGATATCCTTTTCATTGACCAGGGCTCCGGCGATCATGTCCAGTTCCACGCTATTTCCGTCAGCATCGATACCGGTTGCACCCCAGAGCGGTGTCATGAAATGCTCAAAGGCGGATTGCCCGGTTTCCTTGACCAGTACCTCCTGGGGAAAGACTTGGTCCAGGTCGATTTTGAAAGTACCTTTTACTCTGTCATCGATCAGGGTCTGCCATATTGCGGGCATCGCCTTCAGGAAGCAGTAGTGCTTGCCGTAATGACCGTTGACGCCAAGGATGTCCAGCTCGACTTCTCTGCCCAGCATTTCGCAGATGGCGGGCTTCATTATTTGCTCAGTGATGCGCTCCGTGTCCACCTCCGTAAAGATGTAGACATTCAGATGTTTCAGGCCGCCCACTTTTGCAAGTTCATCTTCGATGTAGCATTTGGCCAGTTGCTGAAGGCCGTCATGCGTTGTGGAAACGGACATCAAGCATGTCAATTTGCACCCTGTTTCCATGTGTCCGTTTTCCTTTTCAAAGCCGACAGCTCTGTCCAGCGCCTGTAAGCCGTACAGGATTTCGTTGTGCTCGGGCTCCGTTCCAATCAGGACTGGGTGATCGTACCAGTACCGCTGTTTTTCTAGAGCGACCTCTTTCAGTACCTTCCTGATGTTGTCCGATACGGGCAGGTCATCCACGTTTTGATGCGGCGCCGGCATGCCCAGCAGGGCATTGGCTGTAAAGATAATCTCTCTGCCGGGATCTGTGATCGTATCGGCATTTATTTCTGTAACCCTGACGGTTCGTTTTTGTCTCAGGTTTCTGATGTGTTCGGCTTCATGGTCCTTGATATGGGCGCCCTCAGGGAAGAATACATCGTAAAGAGCTTCCCGGGCGTCTTTATTTCCAAGCGTTGGAAATTGTGAAGCCGTTTTTTCCAAGGTATGTAAAAAATCATCGCCAGCTTCAACCTTTTCTTTCAGCTCCCGGTCGATATCTTTTAATGCGTGCAGCAGAAAGTGTGAAAGAGGTGAGTCCGCCCCACACAGGATCGAACTCGATTCTTTATAATGGACGTGTAGCGGACCGGCGAGCTGGACTAAAAACGCACTTAGCAGCTTTGCATACGAGTTTTCGTCAGCGATGTCAATATAGGGGTGCCAGCTAACGGAACGTCCCGGTTCGAGGAGTTGCGCTATTAGAGAATGAAAAGAGTCATGCATAAAAGTAGCTCCGTTTTCGTTGCATAGTAACAGGATCTGTTCATAGATTTCAGTAAAATCTGCATTCTTCGTCGCCCCTGGTTTACATTTTATAATATATTAATATTGACATATCATAATAACATAATAAGTTGATGAGGCTATGAAGAAAACAAGTGTATGTGAAGGTTTGTCGATTGAGTTTTTGCAGCAGGTTTCGCGTGTGCTGCGCGTCTTGGCGCATCCTTGCAGGCTCAAGATTATAGAGCTGCTGGAGATGCGGGGTGAGGCTCCGGTACACGCTATCATGGAGTGGATACAGGCCCCGCAATCGGCGACCTCACAGCATTTGCGTCAAATGCAGGCGGTCGGCTTGCTGGCGGCAGAACGCAAGGGTAAAGAGGTGTGGTACCGAATAGAGGACCGCCGATCGCTGAGTATTTTACATTGTATTCAATCTAAGAATGTCAGAGAGCAATAATTTGTTACCATAGGATTCGGGGGATTAAACAGTGAAAAAAATGATGATGACCAATGCGGGGCTGAAATACCCGCGTCTTGTGCTGATGGTAACGCTGTTGATTACGGCCGTATTCGTAATGCAGTTTCCCAAAGTGAAGTTTGACAACGATCCGGAGAATATGCTGTCGGAGGATGAGGCTGTCCGGATCTTTCACAACCGCATCAAAGAAAAATACGACCTATATGACTTTGTCATTGTGGGGGTGGTAAACACAAACGATCCTGACGGGATCTTCAATGTGGAAACGCTGGGCCGCATTGATGTATTGACAAAGGCGCTCATCAGTTTGCACCAGAACGATGCTGGCCGCCCAGCGGTTATGATGCCCTCGGAAGAGGGGGGTGAGGTCGGAGTATTTGTTCCGGATCTGCTCCCGCAGCATGCATGGAAGCGGAGCCTTCAGTTCTTTTTCAGGCACGATGTTTACAATCTTTTTGATGAAGATGGCGCTGGCGCCATCATAACACCGGAAATTATCAGCCCCAGCGTAGTGGATAATATCCGTCAGGCCGACTATGGGCAACTGGCCGTCGAATACCTGATGGAAACCCCGCCCACCAACCGGCAGGAAGCGCTGGCCATCAAGCGGGATGCCATGAATAATCCGCTGTACAAAGGGACGATGGTATCAGAAGACGGAAAGGCGATAGCCCTCTATGTTCCGATCAGAGAAAAGACCTACAGCTATAATGTGGCCAATCTGATTGAAGCCCTGACGGCCGATTGGCCGGAAGATGACCGGGTGTTCATTACCGGCCAGCCCGTGGCACAGGACACCTTTGGAGTCGAAATGCTCGTCCAGATGGCCACCTCGGCGCCGCTGGCAGCCCTGGCGATATTTATCTTGCTCTATCTTTTTTTCCGCCGGTTTTCCCTGATTATTGCGCCCATGTTGCTGGCTGTTGTCAGTGTGCTGGTAACCATGGGGCTATTGATCTCCCTGGGCTTTGACGTACACATCATGAGTTCCATGATTGCCATCTTTCTCATGCCCATTGCCGTGGCCGACTCGGTCCACATTCTCAGTGAATTTTTTGATACCTATCACCGTTTCCGGGATAAAGCGGCGACTGTGAGGTATGTTATAGGGCACCTGTTTACGCCCATGCTGTATACGACTTTAACGACCATGGCGGGATTTGCCTCGCTCGGGTTGACTCCGATCCCGCCCGTCCGGATTTTCGGCTTACATATCGCCTTTGGTGTGGGCTTGGCGTGGATCTTGACCATGATATTTATACCGGCCTATATCATGCTGTTTGTTACGGAGAAATCGCTGCATAAACTGTGTGCCGTGCCGGGAGATAAAGAGGCTTGCGAGGTGAAGTCCGGACGACTGGACCGTTTGCTGGAGTGGCTGGGGCAGTTTTCCTACGTGCGATGGAAATGGATCCTGTCCGGGGCGTTGATACTGTTGGCCCTGGCCTTAATCGGCATCAGCAGGATTGAAGTCAATGACAACCCCATTAAATGGTTTGCCAAAACCCATCGCATTCGCGAGGCCGATCGGGTGTTGAATCAACACTTCGGCGGCACCTATACCGCCTATCTAACGTTTGAGGCAGAGCGCATTGAACAGTATAATTGCAACGAAAAAGCCGAGCAGATGGAGATCGCGGCACGAGAGCGGTTTGCCGATGACATGCCGGAGGCGCTGGATGAATTTCTTGCCGCGCTGGGTCAGTTGAAGGATATGTATCAGCATGTAGGCAGTGCGGATTTGCGCAAATGCCTGTATTCCCTGGTTGAGTCCTCCCGCGCGATTGATGAGGCCTATTCAACGGGCTGGCCGGTGTTGTCGGATGTCGTATTGTACCTCGACCCTGAGGGTCTGACGGCAAAGCGTTTAAAGGCCGCCGCATCAGAAGCCCTGCCCGATGAAAGTACGGCCCTGAAGACATTTGTCAGAGCCGTGGACGAACAATTCAAGGAAAAGCGCGGCGCGGCTCTTCAGGAGGCCGCTCTGCACCTGACAGATACCTATAACCAGCTATCCTTTGCCGACTTTGTCTATGAAATGGAGGCCGAATTAACGGCACCGCTTTTCAAAAAGCCAGAGCACTTGGCTTACATCGAAAAACTGCAGACGTACCTGAAGAGCCACCCGGTGGTCGGCAAGACCAGTTCAGCCGTCGACGCCCTGAAGAAGGCAAACTACGAGTTGAACTATGTTGCCGGGCGTGGTGCAGACAACAGTGAGCACTACCGAATACCCAAAACAGTTTCCGGGACGGCGCAGGTGTTTACGCAACTGGAGGGGATGAAAAAGAAAGACAGTCTGTTCCACCTGGTGACCAAGGATTATCAGGAGGCCAACATCTGGGTCCAACTGAAAAGCGGCGACAATAAACATATGGAGGACGTTGTCGAGGCCGTTGACCGGTTTATAAGTGAGAATCCGCCGCCGGTCTCCCTCCGCTATGGCTGGGCGGGTCTGACATACATCAATGTCGTCTGGCAGGAAAAGATGGTGGTGGGCATGCTGTCATCTCTTGGCAGCAGTTTTATCGTGGTCATGTTGATGATGATGGTACTGTTCCGCTCACCCCTTTTCGGCCTCCTGTCCATGCTGCCCCTGAGTGTGACGATCGCCCTGATTTATGGTATCATTGGCCTGGTCGGAAAAGATTACGATATGCCGGTGGCCGTTTTGTCGGCCCTTACCTTGGGGCTGAGTGTAGACTTTGCCATTCATTTTCTGCAGCGCGCCCGTGAGTTGCAGGCGGAACTGGGGTCCTGGCAGCGGGCGATCAAGCAGATGTTCAAGGAGCCGGCCATGGCGATCAGCCGTAATGCAATTATCATTTCCATCGGGTTTACCCCATTGCTGGCAGCCCCCCTGGTGCCCTACAAGACGGTGGGCTTCTTTCTCGCCACCATCATGCTGGTTTCCTGGCTGGCCACCCTCTTTATTCTCGCGGCTTTAATGACCGCCTTACAGCGAAGACTCTTCAATGCGAAATTGGGTGCTAAAACCGGAAACGTGGAGGGCCGATGAAAAACGTACATGAAATGGATGGTTACAAACCCTCTGAGGAATGTTCAGCCATGAGAGGAGATGGTTTGACATTAACTGAACGCATTCGTAAAGAATACAAAGCAGGAGTAAAACGTATGAAAGCAACTACCAAGAACCGAGGATTAAGTATCTACTTTCGAAGTTTAGTCATAGTGCTGATCTTCAGCGGCATCGCTGCTTCAGCCGGTGACCTAACGGCCAACGACATCATTGCAAAAGCGAACCTGGCCTCTTACTATGCCGGAGATGATGGCCGCGCACGTGTGAAAATGGAGATTGTCGATGATAAAGGCGGCGTGCGCACTCGGGAATTTGTACTCCTGCGCAAGAATACGGGCGGGGGTAACCAGAAATTTTACGTCTACTTTGAGGCGCCGGCTGACGTGCGCCGGATGGCTTATTTGGTGTGGAAAGAGGCCGATCAAGCCCGGGATGATGATCGCTGGTTCTGGTTGCCCGCGCTGAACCTCGTGCGGCGGATTGCGCCCGGAGACAAGCGCACCAGTTTTGTCGGTTCCGACTTTGTCTACGAAGATGTCAGTGGGCGCCATATCAAGGCCGACGAGCATACCCTGGTGGAAGAAGGTGAAATACACTATAAAATCAAGAGTATCCCGCGGGATTCCGCCGGTGTAGAATTCAGCTACTATCACGTATGGATCGACAAGGAAACCTTTCTCCCGAAAAAGGCGGAATACTATGATCGACAGGGAACCCTTTATCGTCGCGTCACGGCGGACCGCATTGAGGTTATACAGGATTTTCCCACTGTGCTGGAAGCGACCGTTCATGATCTGAAAACCGGAGGGTACACCAAGAATACGTTCAGTGAAGTCGAATACAATATCGGACTTAAAGAAGTCATTTTCTCGGAGCGCTTTCTGAGGCGTCCTCCGCGCGAAGTAATGCAGTGAGGTTGATGTGAAAATGCCTGTCATTAATACAGTTCTCCCCGGTGGATCTTCCGCCCGCCGAACATTCGGAAAAGAATGCGGAAATAGGCTGCACGGACTCTTGTTGTTTTTTCTGGCAGTCTTGAGTTATAGCCCGGTGACACAGGGCATAGAGCTGCATGGATTTGCCGAATTCAGAGCTGGTGCCCGGCTGCAGTCAGACGCAGACCAGAAACAGCAAAGCCTTGGAGAAGGCCGTCTTCAACTGGATTACCTGCACTATGGCAACGCTTTGACGGTGCAGTGGCGGTCCGACCTTAACTATGACTGGGTAACGGATGAGACGGAAACCGATCTCGAAACGGGTGATGGCCTTCTGGACATTCGCGAAGCCAATATACTGTTTTCACCCCACCATCTCGCAGATGTCAAAGCGGGCCGGCAGATTTTGACCTGGGGGACCGGCGATCTGTTGTTCATTAACGATCTGTTTCCAAAAGACTGGCAGTCTTTTTTGCTGGGCCGTGATGAAGAATACCTGAAAGCGCCCTCAGACGCACTCTTTATCAGTTTTTTCCCGCCGGGCATCAATATTGATGTAGTTTATACGCCGCGTTTTGATGCGGACCGTTACGTTGATGGCACACGTCTTTCATACTGGAATCCCATGCAGGGAGCGCGTGCCGGACGCGATGCCGTCATTCCGGTAGAGGAGCGCGATGCCTGGTTTGAAGAGGATGAATGGGCGGTCAGGTTGTCCAAAAATGTGAGCGGTTATGAATGGGCCGCTTACGGGTATCAGGGTTACTGGAAAAGTCCGGAGGGTTTTGACAGTGTTTCGGGCCGAGCTGTGTTTCCATCCCTTCGCGTGTACGGTGCAAGCATTCGCGGTCAATGGGGTGGCGGCATTCTGAATGCAGAGGTCGGATATTATGATTCTTTGGACGACCAGTCCGGCAACCGTGCCGGCGTTCCCAACAGTGAATGGCGCGGGCTGGCGGGCTATTCGCGAGAGTTGCGGCAAAATCTGACCGGTGGAATCCAGTACTACATAGAACAGATGACAGATTACGACGCCTATACCCGATCCCTGTCCGACTCCGCCGATTCAGACGATGAATCGCGACATCTATTGACCTTCCGGTTGACGCAATTATTAATGAGCCAGAATCTGCAGCTTTCCCTTTTCACCTTTTATTCGCCGACTGATCGGGATGCCTATATGCGCCCGGCCCTGCTGTATAAATACAGCGATGCCTGGCAATGGTATGCCGGCGGCAACTTGTTCTTCGGAGATGATGCCCACACCTTTTTCGGCCAATTTGAAAAAAACAGCAATCTGTATGCGGGGCTTCGCTACAGTTTTTAGGAAACGAGGAGCAAATGGAGAAAATACAACTTATACGTATAGTGGGCGGCGCTGTTGTGGGCGGCTTGCTAGGTTTCTTGATGTACCGTTTTGTCGGTTGCAGAACCGGGGCGTGCCCCCTGACCGGCAACCCTTATATTGCGATCATCCTGTGGGCGTTCATGGGCGCCTTGATCATGGCTGGTAAATAGAGAGGAGAGAAGTATGACAGTGGAAAGTGGAGTGCGAATAATGGCAGGTTCAATGGTGCTGATCAGTGCCGCCCTGGTTTACTGGGTCAGCGATTGGTGGCTATTGTTAACTTGTTTTGTCGGTTTGAACTTAATACAGTCTGCATGGACAGGCATTTGTCCCGCCGCAACTATACTCAAAAAGTTCGGTTGCAAAGATGAAAAATGTGTTGAGAGTTGATAAATGGGTGATCTCGTATAAACTAAGTGTACTGAATAATACTAACTAAAAACAGGAGATGAGTTATGAGTGAAGGAATCCTTGAACTGACTGAAGCCGACTTTGATCAGACGATCCAGAGCGGAGTCACCGTAGTTGATTTTTGGGCCCCATGGTGCGGCCCCTGTAAAACACAGGTGCCGATTCTCGAGGGGATGGTCGATAAAACAGGTGATGCCAAAATTGCAAAGGTCAACGTGGATGACGCACCGGCCTTGGCCGCCCGTTTTGGTGTACGCAGTATACCGACAATCCTTATCATGAAAGACGGAGAGGTGAAGCAGCAATTTGTCGGTGTTCAGCAGGAATCGGCCCTGTTGGAGGCTATTGAGTCTGCCTGACAGCGCGGTCTTTCCGGCCGGCAGGCAACAAGCCTACCGGCCGGTTTTTAGGAAAAGAAATAGACATGCCTCTTTTTGAATACAAGTGTAAAAAATGCGGCCATCAGTTCGAGGCTTTGGTGGCTGGTGACTGGAAGCCGAAGTGTGTGGAATGTGGTTCGTCCAGCCTCGAAAAGCTTTTGTCGAGCTTCAGCGCCCCCGCCGCGAGAGGCGGAATGGAAATGCCATGTGCATCCGGAGCGTGTAATACGGATGCTTGTTCAACCGGTTCCTGTCCGTTTTCCGGCTGATAAGCTAATACTGTTTTTCATATTCACCTTTGCCCAGCTTTTTCAGTTTGTGAAAACCACTGGCCTTGGCACGGTCATCCAGCTTGCTTTCAGAACCCCCGACGGATGGTGCCGACAAGACCCTTTTTACCGGAGCTCCACAGCGGGGACACCATTTAAGCGGATCGGCTTTGATGGATTGCATGCTTTCAAACGTCCCGCGGCAATGTGTACAGTACTTTTTACCTGAATGTGTATATTCATAAATAGGCATCTTCAACCACTCCCTTAGAAAGAATCATCAATAAGTTGCGTGTATCCACATATCCGGTAGGTTTATCATGAGAATGATGGATGATAAAAGACAATTTGACTTCTGGTATGCAGTAAATAACACTGAGGTGCTGATCACACCGGAAAAGCGACTGGAGACGTTTGGTAGCTCTGTGGTGAATTACACGCTGGTCACCGAGCTCATGGATGACGTTACCAAAGTGCGTGTCAGGGAGGGTCGTGTACAGGCTTACAGACCCGAAATAATTACGCCGGATCACCTGTCCGGCGCCATTCTCGATAATTTTGGCGATGAAGCCGAGCGCTACATGGAATGGCTGCGCGCGCAGGATGAAGAGCTGGTCTTGTTACAATACGGCTTTTCGATTAAAAAAGAAGAAGTGCGAGAGCAGCTCATAACCGACCGCATCGATGCCGTTGTCGAGCGCATCCGCGAAGATGTAGTGTCCCGCAACGATCCGCTTACCGCGCTGCTGGTGGGGGTTGATGATCCCTGGGAAGTGTGTTTAGTGAAACTGATGGTTGAAGTGGTACAGCAGTCTGTCGCGGGAAATGTTAATGAATACCGTCAGCACCGGCGCCTCATGCGGGGTACTCAGACCGCCCTGGAAATTCAGCAGGAGGTCGAAGAAGAGTTTCAAATTGCCGCCATTAATCCGGGTCGCATCAAGCAGTTGGGCGAAATGCTTCAGAAGCGGGGCCTTTTCAAAGAGTACGAAGACCGCTTTTACGCACTCGTTCGCTCACAGCGCCGTTATTGATGGAGGTGCGGCTGGAAGGTCTGCGACCGTTCCAGCCCTACAAACGGTGGTGGCCGCCGCCGTCCTCCATCACAGTAGTCCAGCATGATCGCATGCGATACGCGCGATTCCTCCAGACCTGTTTCGTCAACAAGATAGCGATAGAGGAGTTCGGCCCGCACGTTCAGTGCGATACTGTGCGTCTTTTTCAGGCGCTCTGAGAGGTATGCTGTAAACTTCATGAAGTCGCGATAGGGTGACCCTGTTTTCCACAGGAATGGAAGCGAGCGAGGAAAATGCTGTCGGTTGTAGTAAAGGTTCCAGTACGCGGCGAATCTTTGGATCGCTTTGACTGTTGAAGCCGATAATGTGCTGCTGGATAAAAGCGTGTAAGGCGGTGTTTCATCAAATACCATTTCATGGGGCGCGATGTGGCGGTGCAGAGGCGTGCCGGGCAGTTTTTTCAGGGTGCCCACCTGTATTTCATGCGGTTGCATGCGCACCAGCGCATTCAGCGTTGCAGCGATGCTGTCCTCTGTTTCTGTCGGCAACCCCGCGATCATGTCCACATGAATATGTGCACCTGAAGACCGGGTCAGCCAATCCAGGTTTTCAAGGGTGCGCCGGCTGTCCTGTTGTCGGTTGATGAGTTCGTTTACCTCTTCGTTGAGTGTTTGTACGCCGACCTCCAGTTGGAGGAGCCCCGGGGGAAAAGCAACCAGCATGGTTTTCAGTTCATCCGGCAAAAGGTCACCCGTAAATTCAAAGTGGACGGATCTCAGGACATCGCGATACTGCAGCAGGCCTTGCAGAACGGGCCGCCAGACCGTCGGCATCCTATTGAAGCTGCGGTCAATAAAGTTGAATTGGCGCGCCCCGCGCCGAACCAGTTTGTCGATGTTTTTAAGCACGGTTTCCATGGGGAAAAAGCGCACACCGCTCTCCCTCGCAGACAGGCAATAATCACAACGGCACGGGCAGCCGCGCGATGCTTCGATATAGGTAATACGCTGGGCCAAGTCTTCATCTGAATACTCCATGCAGGGGGAAAATAGTGTGTGCAGGTCCGGCCTGTTCTCATATTGCAGCCCTCGCCTTGTGTGTTTCTTCAGCAGTATATCGCTACACAACTGTGCAAAGGCCGCATCGGCCTCGCCGGGAATAATATAATCAAAAAGAGACAGCAACGGGTGCTCCGGCGGGAGCCAGCTCACTTCGGGTCCGCCGGCAATGAGAGTGATCGCGGGATTGACGGTTTTGATTTGCTCCGCTATCTGTGCCGTTACGCTGTGATTCCAGATATAGACCCCCAGCCCGACGATGACGGGTTTTTTTGACAGGATTGCCGTTGCCACCCGCTCCGCAGGACACTTGCTTTCAAACTCCATAATGAGCGTTCGATCTTTCAGGGTGCCCATATTAGCATACAGACATCGCAGTCCCACAGATGTGTGGTAATAACGCGCATTAACAGTTGCCAATACAAGGGTCTGCTTCATTGCCATCGTGCTGCCATTCAGATTGAAATTGTTTCAAGACTGAACTATTGAACATCAGGTGTGGAATGTCGACGGTCTTTTGCAGGCTAAAGGATCTGTGTGCTACGTCTTCGGGAAAGGCTTTACCGCGAGACAACTGAGCGCCCGGCCACAGGGATGATGCTGACTCGTTGCAGTTGAGCCTGCTGTGTCCCGGCACTGTTTTCCACTGCGGCCCCTCTCAAACTCAAAGAATGCTTCGACTATCATTTTGGACAGGCTTTATGCATCATGTATAGTGGATGGTATACCGATGAAAGACCACTACTATATCGACACCCACTGCCATCTGCAGGATGAACGCATAGGCCGCTCTTTTTCACGGGTTATTGCGGCGGCGGAAACGGCGGGTGTGCATCACATGGTGTGCTGTGGGACGCAAGAGCGGGACTGGGCACGCGTCCTGCAACTAGCCCGACAGTATAAAACAGTATGGCCCTGTCTGGGTATTCACCCTTGGTATATCAGATGTTGTCGGGATGGCTGGCAGCAACGCTTGAAAGAGGCATTGCCATATATAGCAGGAATAGGGGAGGTGGGTCTGGATGTTGCCGTTGATGGAGCGTCGCAGGATGAACAGGAGCGTGTTTTTCTGGAGCAGCTTGAACTCGCCTATGGAAGCGGCAAGCCGATATCCATACACTGCCGGAAGGCATGGGGGCGGTTGATGGAGATCCTGAAAGATGCCCCTCAGCACCCCGCCGGACTGGTCTTTCATGCCTACTCCGGATCTGCAGAAACGGCAGAGAAGTTGCTGCCAAAAAATGCATACTTTTCATTTGGAGGAGCTATTACGTTTGCAGGCAATAAAAAGGCACCGCGCATTCTGAACGCGATTCCAGCAGATCGCCTGCTGGCAGAAAGTGATGCACCGGACATGAGGCCGGAAGGGCTCCCGACGAAACGGGCTGAGGGCGGCGGGCTTGAGCCCGCCGATTTCAGTCAGCCCGCACATCTGCCCTTTATTGTTGAAAAAATGGCAGCTATCCTGCATATGGATGTGGCGGATGTGGCCGACATCCTTTATCGGAATGCCATGCGCGTTTTTGCAGGATAAACCGTTATGAGTGAATGGATCGAAGACAGGTTTGCCCGTACAGCGTTACTGTTGGGCAGGGAGCATATGGACGCATTACAGCGAGCGCATATCACCGTTGCGGGGTTGGGGGCCGTTGGGTCATTTGCGGTTGAAGCACTCGCTCGGGCGGGGGTCGGGCGGTTAACGCTGCTGGATTTTGACACGATCAGCGAAAGCAATATCAACCGTCAGCTGTTCGCGCTGAACAGTACGTTGAATCGGCCCAAGACTGCAGTTGCCGTTGAGCGCGTACAGGACATAAACCCCGACTGCCTCGTTGAGGGTCGCCATCTCTTTATCAACTCGGAAACAGTGGGGGAGCTGGTTCAGTCCTATAGCGACAGCCTGTTTGTTGATGCTATCGACAGCTTAAATGCCAAAGTGGATTTGCTGGCCACGTTGAAGCAACATGATGTCCCCGTCATCTCCAGCATGGGGGCCGCTACCAGGATGAATCCGCACGATATCAGGGTGGCCGATCTCGCAGACACCCATACGTGTCCCCTCGCACGTCTGATACGCAAGCGGTTGCGCCGCCGCGGTGTAGACGGTAGCCACATCCGCTGTATTTTTTCAAAGGAACTGCGAAAAGTCGAGGCCCTTGGTGATCCGGCCCCGCTCTCGCAACAAGCGGGTCCCGGCCGCCGCCGGCGCGTGATGGGAAGTATATCTTATATGACCGGCCTGTTCGGCCTCATGGCTGCACATGAATGCATCGCCCACATTACCGGAGGCAGCTCATGAATTTTATGACACTGGCGGAAAGGCGGTACAGTTGCCGGGCCTATGACACGCGCCCGGTCGACCGCGACCTGATTAACCGTTGTCTGGAAGCGGCCCGGCTGGCTCCATCGGCCTGCAACTCCCAACCTTGGAGCTTTGTCGTGGTGGATGAGCCGCCCCTTCGGGATCAAGTGGCTTCTGCGGCTTTCAGCGGTCTCTACCGAATGAACCGGTTTGCGTGCAAGGCGCCCGTACTGATTGTTGTCATGACTGAGCGTTCGCGTTATGCCGCCCGCCTGGGCGGGCAATTCAGGGGTGTCCAGTACAGCCTGATGGATGTTGGCATAGCCTGTGATCACCTGACGCTCCAAGCCGAAGAACTCGGTCTCGGTACCTGCTGGCTTGGCTGGTTTAGCGAAAAAGGTGTTAAGCGCGCATTGTCGCTACCCAAAACGTCACGGATTGATGTGGTCATTAGCATGGGGCATCCCACCGAGGGGAACCCCCGCCGTCCCAAGAAAAGGAAAAGCATTGAGGAAATCGTCCGTTACGCCGGGCAACCTATATCCGGCAGTTGAAATGCTTTAAAAGGGTTCTTCGTACTGTTTCGTGGAAGATGAAAAATAGTGACGGTTAATGGAAAACCATTGAAGCGGCAACTAAATGAATCATGAGGTATACACAAATGTAAAGGAGTGGAGGGTCGC
>CAYXEW010000037.1:0-21731 GCA_964464115.1 uncultured Verrucomicrobiota bacterium | reverse complement strand
GCCGCCGAAGCTGTGGTCAACTCGGGTTTTTACCCACAGATTTACCGGAAGACCCGTATTTCAATGTGATAAATGACCCACGGATGGCAGGGCCCTCCCACGGATGGGGAAAGGGGCTCGTCACCGCACTTGTTTGTTTGGAGTGCGGCAATCTGAATTGCCGCTTTGGGAGGAGCGGAGCGCGATATCACGCAGCCTGTCGCACTTTCCTGATACTCGGGTACACGAGTACGCACTCGCACCCAGAAAGCGCCACATCCGATGCAATCTAATCCTGCCGCGCTACACCCAGCCGGAAAAGGACCTTCAGTTATTGCTACACCAACTCAAACTGCAACTTCCTGAGCAGCCGCTACCCCGAATTGAAAAACTACAGAAAAAATGTGGGGCAGACCTTTGAGCAAAACTCTCGGGAAAAAGGTGTTTTTGCCCGCGAATAGCGAAAGACGGGTTAACCTGCATTCTTCACTAGAAGCGCCTGCACAGGAGCGAATGGTATCCGTTTTCGTTTGTCGGAACCGCCCATTGGAGAGATCTCGAGACTTCAGAGCACTTCGATTGAATGCACGGTTCGCTCCTTTTATATGAGAAAAGCCGCGCGCATTGAAGTGTTCCATATGTTTTCTTTTCGCTTTTCTTTACCAAATATGTATTCAAAATTCTGCATACAGCACCATAATGATATAAAAAAAGACTAAATCTGCTATAAATATGTCAATAAATATAATTTTATATAATAAGTTGTTTTAAATTGTAAATAATATTTTGACATGCGTGAATTTAATAGGTACATTTAGCATAAATAACAAAGTTAGGTGGCGGTTATGGCTATAGAATCAATGGATGGCGGTCAGGCATTAGTCAAATGTCTGGAGAACGAGGGTGTTGAGTATATCTTTGGTATTTCGGGTGGCTCCGCCATACCTATTTATGATGCTCTCATCACGACCAATACGAAAATCAAACTCATTCTTGTTCGTCATGAGCAGGGTGCCGCACATATGGCGGACGGCTATGCGCGCGCGACCGGCAAGCCGGGCGTTGTGCTGGTTACGAGTGGTCCCGGTGCGACCAATACGCTGACGGGTATTATGACTGCCCATATGGACTCGGTCCCCATGATCGTGATGACGGGTCAGTCCATCACGCCCATGCTGGGCAAAGATGCTTTTCAGGAAGCCGATATTTTCGGTATCACCATGCCGGTGGTTAAACACAGCTATCTAGTGAAGGACACCAATCAGCTCCCACGGATTGTCAAAGAGGCTTTTCATATATCCAACACGGGGCGTCCCGGACCCGTTTTGATCGACTTGCCTAAAGATATTACAGCCGGCGATTTTAACGGTGAGCTTCATGCTGAGCTGGATTTACCTGGATATGACGACGGCACGGGTGAGATAGACAAAGAGAAGGTGCAGGAAATAGCCGAAGCGCTACAGCGGTCGAGGCGTCCCATTATTCTGGCCGGCCATGGAGCTTTGATTGCCGGTGCGGAAGGGGAGTTAATGCGTCTTGCTGAAATGATTCAGGCGCCCGTGGTGACAACGCTGCTGGGTAAAGGTGTTTTTCCTGAAACCCATCCGCTGTCGCTGAGCTGGTTGGGTATGCACGGTACAGCTTATGCCAACAAGGCCGTAGTGGAGTGCGACCTCATCATGTCCATCGGATCGCGCTATGATGATCGCATTATCGGCCAGCCTCGCCATTTCTGTGAGAAGGCTACCCGCATTCATATTGACATCGACCCCTCGGAGATGGGCAAGATGATCAGGTGTCACCATTACTGCGTGGGTGATGCGCGGGCAGTGCTGACAGAGCTTAATCGTCACGTCAGCAGGCTCGATACGGATGAATGGGTCCGGCACGTACAGGATCTTAAGAAACGCTTTCCTCTCAAGTACAAGAAGTCTGGCTCTCTAAAGATGCAGCATGTTATCGAAGAGTTGTATAACTTGACGGACGGCAAAGCTATTGTGTCGACAGATGTCGGACAGCATCAGATGTGGGCCGGTCAGTTTTATAAAACGGACTATCCTAATAACTGGCTCAGTTCCGGTGGTGCCGGTACCATGGGATACGGGTTTCCCGCTGCGGTCGGTGCACAGTTTGGGCGACCGAACGAGACGGTCGTTGCCTTTGTCGGTGATGGCGGTTTTCAAATGACATTTTTTGAGCTGGCCACGGCGGCACTGCACCGTCTGCCCATTAAAATTATCGTACTCAACAATCATTACCTGGGTATGGTAAGGCAATGGCAGGAACTCTTTTATGAGGACAGAATGAGCGGGGTGGATCTCGAAGGTAATCCCGATTTTGCAAAACTGGCCTCCTGTTATCCTAACACAAAGGGCTTTACGTTGAAGCGTCCGGCAGACGTAAGGAAAATTCTGACCCGCGCACTGGAGTATAATGACGGTCCGTGCCTGGTCAATGCAGAGGTGGAAAAAGCCGATAATGTATACCCCATGATCCCCGCCGGCAGCAGGCTGGAAGACATGCTTATTGATAAACCCAAACAGAAGCTGAAAAAACCGACGGGTTCCACTTAGAAGCATGGCCCCATCGAAGGAGAAATCAGAATGAAAAGGAAAGATATAAATACTCATACACTCGGTGTTTACGTAGTGAATAGGCCGGGTGTGCTGGCGCGTATTGCGCAGGTCTTTTCCCGCCGCGCTTTCAATATTGATTCATTGGTGGTCTCGCCCTCACAGGACGGCCACTTCTCGAGGATGACCATTACAGCCCAGGGCGATGCGGACAACCTCGGCCAGGTGCTGGCCGCCGTGAATAAACTGGTCGATGTGCTGCACTGCATTGACCATACGGAAGAATTTGCCGTTGTAAAAGAACTGGCTCTGATCAAGGTTGCTGTTTCGGCGGAGGAGCGCACTGCCATTCTGCAAATCATCGAACACTTTGAGGCAAAGACGGTTGACTTTACGCCGACTTCTATGATCATTATGGTCACCGGTAACTCGGATAAATTGGATTCGATGATAGATCTCGTTCGGGCATATGAAATCGTTGAACTCGTGCGCACGGGTAAAGTACTGATGGCCCGGGGTGAGAAAGAAACCTGAATGATGACAGAAGGCTGGTTATATGATGGCTGAGACGCTGTTTGATAAAATTTGGAAACGACATGTTGTCAAGGAGTTGGATAACGGTCAGGTATTGCTGTACATTGACCGTCAAATGGTTCATGAGGTGACGAGCCCTCAGGCGTTTGAGGGATTGCGCATGACGGGGCGCCATGTTCGCCGACCCGATCTGACTTTTGCTACGATGGATCATAATGTACCCACGGATAATCAGTCCGTGATTCTGGATCCCGTTGCCAAGGCACAAATGGATGCGCTTCAGAAAAACTGCGACGATTTTGCCGTGCAGCTTTTCAATCTGGAAAACGAGTTTCTGGGCATTGTTCATATTATCGGGCCGGAACTGGGCATAACGCTGCCCGGTCTGACAATGGTCTGTGGCGACTCACATACAGCGACTCACGGGGCTTTCGGTGCGCTGGCTTTCGGCATCGGGACATCTGAAGTGGAGCACGTCCTGGCGACGCAGACACTGCTGCAAAAAAAGCCGCGCAATTTTAAAGTCGAATATACCGGAAGGCTTCGGCCCCGCGTGACCTCTAAGGATCTGATTCTTAAATTGATAGGTGAAATTGGAACGGCCGGCGGTACCGGCTGCGTTCTCGAGTATTGCGGTGAAGCGGTCCGTTCACTCTCAATGGAGGCGCGCATGACCATCTGTAATATGAGTATTGAGGCGGGTGCCCGTGCCGGGATGATTGCGCCCGACGATGTTACATTTGAGTATATCGCTGCCAAACCCAGGCCCTATGCCCCTCAGGGAGAGACCTTTGATAAATACGTCGATTTCTGGAAAACGTTGCCCTCAGATGAGCAGGCCGCTTTCGACCGGTCTATTACGATCGACGCATCTTCCGTGGCCCCTCAGGTCACCTGGGGCACGAGCCCCGGCATGGTGTGCTCGATTGAGGACAGTGTCCCGGATGTGGATGCCGTACCGGCTTATAACAAGAGAGATGTTGAGCAGGCGCTTGCCTATATGGGGTTAAAGCCGGGGACCCGTATGACAGATATTCATATCGATAAAGTTTTTATCGGAAGCTGCACCAATGGTCGTATTGAGGATTTGCGCGAAGCGGCCGCCTGTTTAAAGGGCCGTTCCCTGGCCCGTGACGTACAAATGCTGGTCGTCCCCGGATCGCGACAGGTCAAGGAACAGGCCGAAGCGGAGGGGCTGGATGAAATTTTCAAGTGCGCCGGTGCAGAATGGCGCGAAGCCGGATGCAGTATGTGTCTTGCCATGAATCCGGATAAGCTCCGGGAGGGCGAGCGGTGCGCGGCCACTTCCAATAGAAACTTTGAAGGACGGCAGGGCAAAGGAGGTCGTACGCATCTCGTGAGCCCCGCCATGGCCGCTGCCGCCGGCGTGGAAGGACATTTTGTGGATATCAGAAAGTGGTGATGGTGATATGGAATCTTTTGTTAAACATGAGGGCCTGGTTGCGCTGCTCGACAATGCGAATGTCGATACCGATCAGATAATTCCGAAACAATTTTTGAAGTCGATTAAACGAACGGGTTTCGGGGATGCTCTCTTTTTTGACTGGCGCTATCTGGATGATGGCCGTGATAACCCCGATTTTGCTTTAAATGCCCCCCGCTACCAGGGCGCATCTATTTTGGTTGCACGCAATAATTTCGGTTGCGGGTCAAGCCGGGAGCATGCGGTCTGGGCTGTCATGCAGTACGGGTTCAAAGTGGTCATTGCTCCGCGGGTGGAACGGGGGCCTGATGTGATACCGGCCTTCGCCGACATTTTTCGCAATAATGCGCTGAGAAACGGCCTGTTGACTGTCGAATTGCCGGAAGAAGATGTCGACTTTCTCTTTGAACATGTAGGCGCTGTTGAGGGGTGCAGGGCGACCGTGGACTTGGAATCACAGCTCGTGACGCTGCATGCGCCCACCGAAAAAGTGCTACCTTTCGAGATCGATGCCAGCACAAAGAATAATTTAATGCAGGGTTTGGATCATATAGCCCAAACCCTCGAACACAGCGCTGACATTGATGTTTTCGAAAAGCAACATGACACCCTGCTTCCGCTGTAAGGTGTCTGCATGTACAATCAGGGTTGCGGCGTAATCTGTAAGTCAGCCTTCTCTCTGAGATCCGTAACAAACTGTTGCATAATCTGGTTTCGTCGTTCCCGGTTTAGTATTCCCTCAATGCGCTCCTGAGCCTCGTCAAATGAAAGCACATGTTCGGGAGTCCGCTCGTCAACACGAAACATATGCATGCCTCCGGCCATTTCTATGATTTCCCCTATGACGCCGGGTTCTTGGCTGAAAACGACTTCCTCAATGGGCTCCGGCATTTGTCCGCGAGCTATTTTTCCGAGCCTGCCACCCTGTTCCTTTGAGGCGTGATCTGAATAGGCTTTTGCCACTTCTGCGAAATCGACCCCTTCGAGAAGCTGTTGCCGGGCCTCTTCCATTTGGAGTCTGAGTTTGGTCGTCGTCATTTCATCATAATCCGGCTTTACCTGTTTAAAAATATGGTGGAGCAGTACGCTCTCTTTTTGTTTAAAGCTGGCCGTGTTATTCGTGTAGAAAGCCCGCATCTCTTCTTGAGATACGGCTGGCGCTTCGGTCATTTTCAGCTCGATGAGCTTATTCACCAGTATTTCTCGAGTGATGTTCGATCTCAATTGACCTATCGTCATGCCACGTGATTGGAGCATGGTATCCATAGTCACACCTGTCGGTAGCATTTGGGACGCTCTGGCAATGGCTTCACTGACTTCTTCATCTGTCACTACGAGGCTGAGCCGGCCGGCTTCTGCTTCCAGCAGTTTTCTTGCAATGACAGCCTCCAATACTTCGTCAAAATGGGCGTTCTTCTGTTCTGCAAAGAACTCCGGTGTGATGGCTCGACGATAGGTCATGGTTAAAAGAGTCTGTAATTCACGGTCAACTTCCTCCATACCAATCGATTCTCCATTCAGTACCGCTACCGGTTGCACCTGTGATGAAGGGGAGCGGACGGGGTTGCTGAAGAGATCGCCTGGGTCGGACAAGTCCATGTCATCATGTGTGACCGCCTCTTTTTTCCCGCAGGCCGCCAGCGACGCTAATGCTATTATAATGAAAAAAATGTGTACATAGGTCTGAACTTTAATCATGATCGCCTCGTCCTTTCAAAAAATGTGTTTATAATGACGGTCTTTATAATGAAGCTGGATGTGGGTGAATGTCAAACAGTTCATGTATGATTCATCTGTGTGAAAATCTAATGGAAAAATATCTTAACAATCCCGTAAGAGATGCTTAGAATGACCGCGCTTTCGGAAAACTGTGTACTAACTATAACGCTGAGGTGAATTATGGCTAAGGCTAAGGAAGCAAAAGCTGCTAAAGTAAAGAAGCAAAAGAAAACATCAAGGGCTACCAAGCCTTCAACGGAAACTAATATAGCCATTCAGCTGATTGTTGGATTAGTAGGAACGGTCGCTGTTTCCATTGCGGTGATGCCGTTGAAAGGGTTGGGTGCATTAAACTATCTGTGGGGTATCGTCAACGATCGCGGACCCGTACAGTATGCCGAACTTTTCATGACCTTCATGATTGCGGCCATGATTGTGATGAAGACCCGCCTGATAGGCAAGCAGCTCAAAGTCGTTTCCGAGGGCCCGATACCGGCTGATGCGGACCTTAATAACGAGGAAGAAATTCAAACGTTGCGTGACAAGATAAGGAGTCATTCCTTTTTTTCACACAGTATTGTCCTGAACCGTATTGAGCGTATGCTGGCGCTCTGGCTCAGCTCCAAGGAAGTGGATCGTGTGTCGGGTTGGGCCTCGGCTGAATCAGATCGTGATATGATCAATTCGGAAGCGACGTATTCGCTCTCCAAGGTGTTGATTTGGGCTATTCCGATTATGGGTTTTATCGGTACCGTGATGGGTTTGGGATCTGCTGTATCGGGTTTTGCCGAGTTCTTGCAGGGCTCAGCCGAGCTGAGCCAGATTAAAGAAGCTATTTCTAACGTGACGGTCGGTCTCGGTGTGGCTTTCGACACCACGTTGCTGGCGCTGATTTTGTCCGTGCTCGTTATGTTCCCGCTGTCCAATGTCCAGAAAAAGGAAGAAAACTTTTTTGTGGAAGTGGATAACTATCTCGATGTGGCTTTGACATCCAAGTTCCCTTCACAGGAAAATCAGCCCATTATTATTGAGAATCTGGAAGACGCAATCGAAGCGGCGTTCCGGCGTTACATACCCGATCCAGACCGATATGAAGAAGTTTTCACCAGGGCAATTGACAAGGCCTCCCGATCTGTAGAAGAACGCTTTACCGACCTGACTAACGGCTATGAAGCAGCGGTTCGCGAAATGACGGACTCTCTGTCGGGCAGCTTCTCAGATGTTACTAAAAACCTGGAAGGCTCGATGAGCAAAGTGGTGGCCGACCTCGGGGTACAGGAGCAGAAACTTTTCGATGCACGCAGAGAACTTTCAAATGAAGAACGCGAACGCATGAAATCCATGCTCGAAGAGGTTCAGCAGTCTGCTTCCAAAGTGGCTGAGCAATACAGAGAAAAAGCGATGTTACTTGAAAAAGCAGCCCGCGAAAACGCGGACAGTGCGGTGCAAGCGGCAAAAGAACTTTCCGCTCAAATGCAAGAGGTAACGAAGATGGCTGGCAATATTGAAGAATTGCTTAAAGTCAAAGAATCTGTTGATCAAAGCCTGAAGACAATTTCCACGACCCAGGAATTTCAACAGACACTAACAGATCTTCGCTCTCATTTGACGAAGACCGATGAATTCTGTGAGCACTTAAGCAAACCGCGCGTGATTACTCTGACCGAAGAAGCGGTGGCGGGGTAGTTCGCCATTCCGTTGGCAATGATTGATCTCATAAAAAAATATTGTATCCCGAGTGGAGTGTGGTCAGCGATTGCGGTGATGCCGTTGTTGTCATTCATCATGGTCGGCCAGGCGTCTGCACAGGGGTTGGATCGTATTTCAGGCAAGGTTAGTGTGCAGCCCAGAAATGTCGCTCGCGGGCTCAGTCAACCCGCCGGTATGGCTGTTCACCCCATTACTAAAGAGATCTATGTGGCGGAAAAAGGGGCCGGTCGTGTGTCGGTCATCAAGGGCAGCAGTGCCGTCGACGCCCTGCCTGCCGACTGGATGGTGGCCATGTATGTTCCCCAGTGGGCCATACGACCTGACAAAGACTATGAGCACTGGACTGAAAACAAGCTTTATAGTCCAGCGGGCATCGCCTTCAATGCTACCGGTGATCTCTACGTTTGTGAAAGCCGTCCAAATGGCCGGATTCTCAAGTTTGAGCGGGATGTGATGGGCCAATATTCTTCAGCTCAGGTGGTGCCGGTACCCTGGCTCTACAAACCCTATGCCTGGAAAGCCATCGCCGTGGATGACGATGATCAGCTTTATGTAGCTGGCGCTGTGGAGGCGCAGGAGAATGAATTGACATTTGGATCTGTTCTCGCCCGTGATACTTCCACGAACTGGTGGGTGGTGGATTACGGCCCTTTTGCCGATTTTTCAGGCATTTATCTTTCAGCCGACGAAAATATCATGACCGTCTCCTCCAAAAAGCAGGGCGCAGTCACTTGGTGGGATATGCCGCGGCATATGTTACTGGGTATGTACCAGGAGACGTTTACAGAAGGCGAAGGAGGTCCCGTTTCTTTTGCGCCTGACGGAGCTATACTGCTGGCTAGGCATACCGGTTCAGGAAGCACGATTGTCAGGGCTGACCCGATGTCTGAGAATTATACAGATTATATTCAGGGATTTCAGAAAATTGGCGGTTTACTCAGCGTCCCCGAAGAGCACAAACTGTATGTGAGTGAGGAGGAATCCGGTTCCATCATCGAACTCCAGTTCGATACAAAAATGAAAGCCAATCAGTATCTGCTCTCGCGTTCGGTTGATGCTTTTGAATTTGGTGAGGGGAACGCCCCGAAAGCGGCTCCTGAATTTCTGGCAAATTTTTTTACAAAAGTAGGGTTTACGCTCACCAATGATATGCAGCGCCGGGAAGAGGGCGTGCAGATGGAGATGCTGTCCACCTTCACGCTCAGTGAATTTGCTAAAAATGTGCCCCTAATTGCGGCTCAAATCCAATGTGCACCGCGTGACGTTCAGAAATATCAGGACGTTGACTACGTTACGACAGTGGAATTTCTGTTGCTTTTTCCCTCCGCAGCGCTTCGCGAGGGTGATAATGCGACGCCCAGCATGAGTTTCTTTTCCGCTACATACAAAAGCGGCAAAGTCGCGCGGACCAAGTTGCTGTATGATGATTTTATTTCCGCATTCGTTCGCGACGGAGCCCTCGATAAAAAATCCAAGTCAGCCAAACTGTACGTTCCGATCGCGGCATGCGGTATGTCTTCCAATGACGACGGTATGAATATTAATGTCTCCTTTTTGGGTCTTGGCGTTTATGACGACTTCTATATACGTCTGGAAAGTGGTAAACAGAACCGAGGATCGATGGTGGTTGAAAATTCCATGACGACCCAGCGCATCAATTACGGCTTGCAGTTTACGAAGGAGCTGCAGGATGGCGCGGTGGTTCGCAACCTTGTGGCCGCCGGTTTCGACCCTCGCCAGACGGAGTCCATAGGGTGGTTGAAGCTGGGGCAGTGGCCGGCGGGGCTGGGCCTTTCAACGGGGGATACAGAACTTGAGCCCTTTGCCAGCGGTCGGGAAGATATTACTGATATCATAAAACTGAAAGATATGGAATATCGCCTCCAGCAGGGTGAAGGTTCAGGCACTAACCTGGAAGAACAGATTTTTAATTATTGATAAGGGCTGAGCTGAGCAATGGCTGATAACGAACAAGATTTATCTTCATTTATGTGCATCCTGATTATGACCATTGGTTGTCTGGTCATTTTGCTGGTGACGAATATTCTTGTGATTATCAGTAACCCTGAAAATGTGCAGTTGACAGCGGTAATTAAGAAAGCACTCGATGATGGTGGTGATGAAAATGACGGCCGCGGTGCTGTTGGAGTTCCCAAGTTTGGTAACAAATCAAAACAGCCTACCTATATCGATGTACATCCCAATTATCTTGTCGTCTACCCTTCCGGTGAAAAAATGGATTTGGCTGACTTGGCGGTCGGTGGTAACGTGTTTGAAAAAACCATTCGCGCTGTCGAAAAAAACCGTCAATTTGAATATATTGTGTTGTTGTTGAGGCCCGGTTCCGCGACGGCGGGTAATAGGTTGAGGCGAATGATACAGGATAGGGGTATCGATATTGGCCAGGAGCTGTTTGAGGCTTTTCGTGATATTTCACTCGCCGATGAGGCCCCGGAGGAAAAGACCGAAGAACCTGAAGGAAACAGCACGAATGAGGTTGATAATGCCGCAGAGTCAGGTGAGAGCGACGATCAAGATTCTTCTGATGCCGAGGCCGGAGCCTCTTTATAAGTAGGGAGTTATTGTCATGGGCAGAAAGAAAAAAAGTTCCGGCGGCGATGTGAATCTGGACTCTTTTCTGGATATCATGACATGTCTGGTGGGAGTGCTGGTACTCATTATTATTCTGACGGGTATTGATGCGGCTCAGATTAAGGTGCTGATTCCTACACCTATGGCGCACAGTACGGATAAAAAACCTACCTTTATCGAGTGCCGCAACAATCAGCTTTTCCATATCCCTCTCGATGAAATTAACCGTCAGGTGACTGAAAAGCTGGCAGCGTTGGCTAGAGAAGCAGGAGGGGATAACCGGAAGCTGCTCCAGCTGCTTGATGAGTCCGCGCTTGATTTTGGCGCCTACAACGTGGATTTGGTTTATGCTCTGAAAGGGCAGTATGCCATTCGACCTAAACCGGAAGTTGAGGGGTATGCCCTGGAAGATGTGTTTGCTGAAACCGAAAAAGACTGGTTGGGTAAAATCCTGACGAGTATGGATTTTCAGACTGAAATAGTCACCTTTATTGTGCGTGACGACAGTTTCAAAGTCTTTAAAAAGGCCCGTGCACTGGCCTGGATGCAGAGTCTGGAAGCATCCTATGAGTTGCTGGATATTACGGATCCGATCAAGTTTGGTCTGGGTGGCCGCGCTTCGCTCGCTCAGTAACAGAGGAGCGGTAGCTCTCATGCCTTCTTTTTTCTAATCGTCTCATTCTCGGCATCAGCGTAGTCAAAGAGAACCGATTCCTGCTGAGCCCAATGGTAGACTTTTTTGGTTTTAGGGAGCCCTTCGTTTATTCAGCCATATCTTTTTTGTTGTTGAATCCTCAATCTTTTCACATCATAGTCAGTCTTTGTCTAAATTCATGGAAGGAATAACCTTATGTCGGAAATGAACCTGAAAGAGATCATGCATGCCTTGCCTCATCGCTATCCTTTTCTACTGGTAGATAAAATTGTGGAATGCGATGATGAAAAAAGAATTGTCGGACTGAAAAATGTTACGGTTAACGAGCCTTTTTTTCAGGGTCACTTTCCGGGCGAACCCATTATGCCCGGCGTCCTTCAACTGGAGGCCATGGCCCAGGTTGGAGGTGTAATGATGAATCGAAAGCTTGGCACCGAAGGTGACATTGCCTATTTTCTGGCTGTCAATAATGCTAGGTTTAGGCGTATGGTAGTCCCCGGTGATCAGCTCTTAATCGAAATCACCTTCCAAAAGATGCGTCTCGGTATGGCAAAAGTGCATGGGATTGTGTCAGTCGATGGTGACGTTGCCGCAGAAGCGGACCTGATGTTTGGTTCCTCCAGAAAATAGGAAGAGTTGTCTCATATGCCCACCATCCATTCAACTGCAGTAGTAAGCCCCTCTGCCCATATTGAGGAAGGCGTCGAAATCGGACCTTTTGCAACGGTCGGTCCCCATGTCTGTTTAGGTGAAGGGACGCGTGTCGTATCCCATGCGGTGATTGACGGCTATACGCAGATCGGCAAGCATTGCACGGTATTCCCTTTTGCCAGTATCGGACTCCAGACGCAGGATTTGAAATACAGGGGCGGCCGCCCCGGTACCGTGATTGGTGATCATACGACCATTCGGGAGTACGTGACGGTGAATGCCGCAACGGATGATGGAGATAAAACTGTGGTGGGGGGGCATTGCCACATCATGGCCTACAGTCATGTAGCCCATGATTGCAGGATCGGCGAGGGCGTCATTATGGCTAACTGCGCCACACTGGGAGGGCATGTCCAGCTCGAAGATTATGTTATTGTAGGTGGTTTGACCGGTATCCATCAGTTTGTTAAAGTGGGAGCTATGACCATACTGGGCGGCTGCTCGAAGCTGACGCAGGATTGTCCTCCTTATATGACGGCAGACGGCAACCCGCTCGAAGTGAGAGGTGTTAATAAAATCGGCATGACGCGCAGAGGCATCGATGTTGCTGTGCAGAAGTCGCTGAAAGAAGCGTATCGGATCATTTACCGCCAGGGTTTAACAGTAAAAGATGCCATTGCGAAAATAGAAAATGAGATCCCTTTGGGAGAAGAGGTGAAGCATCTCGTTTTATTTTTAAAGAATGCGGAGAGGGGTATCGCGCGTTGAAGAGAAAAAGGTCCAGGTTATTGGCTGTCGCTTTTGCAAGTCTGCTGGTGTCGTCGATGTGTCTGACGTCAGCACGCGAGACTGATGGTATCCGTTTCAATTTTGATGATGTCGATGTTAGGTTGGTCATCAAATTGGTCGCTGAGATTACCGATTACAGATTTGTGATCGCTCAAGATGTTAAAGGAAGAGTCACATTTCTGGCGCCCGGTACGATACCCGCGGATCAGGTGTATGCGGTTTTTCTGGATATTTTGGAGGCCAATGGGTTTTATGCCGACAGGCGTAATGATGTCGTTTTTATTGGGCGTTCGGCTACTGCCGCCGGTTTGGGTGAAGTGGTAACCGCCTCCGGTGAAGAGGGGCTGCCCCCCGGTAAGGTGACCCGCATCTTCCGCCTGGACAATGTAACCCCTTCAGAAATGAAAGACTTACTGGAGCCTATGCTGTCGGGCGGAAGTAAAAGTGTTATTGCTTTTGACCGCACGCGGCACCTCATCGTGACGGCCTCTGACAGCATGCTGGAACGCATCCAGTCCTTGATTCATGTCCTTGATAAGCCGGGTCATCCGGCTTCCTTTGAAGTTGTCGCGCTCAAGCATGCTTCAGCGGAACATACGGCGGAAAAAGTGCTGAATGTGCTGAAGGGGTTGATGGGGACCGCGACGTCTGCGCACACTAAAAAGACGGCATCGGCAGAGATGTTCTCCGTTGTTGCCGTCGATCGGTCAAACAGTCTGATTCTCGTGGGAACGGATGCTGAAATTGCTTTAATGCGGGATATCATTTCCCGGATGGATGTTGAAAGCGCATCCGGAAAAGGAAATTTAAATGCTATTTTTCTTAAGTATTTGTCAGCCGAAGAGGCGGCGACAACCCTGAATGCTCTGCTCGCAAAAAGAGAGCAGAAAGAAGAAAGTGCGATCTATATTGAACCCAATGACAGCAATAACGCGCTTCTGGTAGATGCATCCCCCAGGGAGTTTGAGTGGTTGAAAGCACTCATCGATGAGCTCGATCGCATACCCCAGCAGGTGCTGGTCGATATTCTGATCATCGAGGTCAAAGAAGGTGATGGCGTGGATTTCGGCGTAGAATGGTCGTCGTATGAAGAGCCCGAAGACGGTAAAGTAACGCTCCTGGGGCGATCGCGGCCGGGAACTGATGATACCGTCGCCGATTTTTTATCGGATGGCTCGTTCCCGCAGGGGACTGCCTTCGGTTTAGCCAGCGGTTTGACGTCCGATGGTCTGCCCCTGATCCCTTTTCTGTTGAAAGCACTCAGTTCAAAAAGTGATGTCAACATTCTGTCCAGGGTGCCCTTGTGGGCGCAGAATAACAAAGAGGCATCTGTCAGCGTGGTTGATAATATTCCGATTCTGACATCCACCGTCGAGGGGTCAGGCTCCTCAAAAGATTTTATTCAGAATATCGACAGGGTAGATGTAGGTATCAAATTGACGATCACCCCTTACGTCAATATTGATAATGAGGTTACGATGTCGCTGAATCCCAGTATTGAGGCCATTGTCGACAACAGTAGTTCATCTGTGGAATTCACCCCTACCATTGCGAAGCGGGAAGTGTCGACAACGGTGACCGTGCCGGATGAAGCGACGGTGGTAATCAGCGGCTTGATTCGGGAAGATAAAGTTCAATCTCTCTCTAAAGTGCCGTTGCTGGGCGATATTCCGCTACTCGGGTGGTTGTTTCGCAGCAAGAGTGTGAGGAAAGAAAAAACGAATCTGCTGATTTTTGTAACGCCTCACATTGTCACGGATGTTCAGCGGGCGATCGAAATGCGTAAAGAATTGGAAATCAGCTCGGAGCTTAACGCTGTGATGACAAATGAAGTGAAGCGCATATTTCCTTTGAAGGAGTAACATGTCAATCTGCGATATACTTCAGCAGGCCGGGCATTTGTCAGAAGAGGATACGGCCCGTATTAGAGCGGCCATGAGTGAAAGCGGTCGAACCGATGAGGTTGCCTTCCTCCGCGATGCGGAAAAAATTTCTGATAGGCTGCTTCTGGAGGCCCAGGCCAGGCTCTACAAAATAGATTTTCAACCTCATATTGATGAGCGCTGGATCGATGGAACGCTTGTAAAAGAGATACCGGTGGAATGGGCTCGCTCTAACTGTATGTTACCATTGCTTTGCTCAGACAGGGTCATGATTGCCACGTGCTCACCCGCTGCCATAGAAGAACTCCAGTACATGTCGATGATGCTGGGTGGCAATCCCGAGCCTTTGCTGGTGCCACGAGCTGATATCTTAAAAGCAATCGAGACCTGCTATTATCATGCCGATCGGGAGGAATCTGCTGGCGCCGAAGGTGAGGGGGAACAGATTCCAGATGACGCCCGCAAACGGCCCGGTAGCCATGATGATCTGCTGCGTACCGCTGACGAATCTCCAACCGTCCGGTTTATCAACCGTATGATTCTGGATGCTATTAAACAACACGCCTCGGATATCCATATGGAACCCTTTGAAGAAACCCTCAAGGTTCGTTTCAGGATTGACGGTATGCTGTACGAAAGGCAAGCACCTCCGAAGCAACTGCAGGATTCTCTCGTATCTAGATTGAAGGTGATGGCCCGCCTCGATATTGCGGAAACGCGACTGCCACAGGACGGTATGATGGAGGTGTCTGCCGGCAGCCAGGACGTCGATATTCGAATATCCACTATTCCCGTACTGGAGGGTGAGCGAATCGTCTTGCGGCTGCTGCATATGCAGTCCATGTTTTTACCCCTTGGCGATCTGGGCATGTCATCGGGCATCCTTGACAGATTTCAAGCTGCCTTGAGAGAGCCGCAGGGCCTGATCGTGGTGACGGGACCGACGGGCAGTGGCAAAACCACAACCCTGTATGCCGGGCTGAATGAACTTAACACATCGACAAGAAATGTGATGACCGTTGAAGATCCTGTTGAATACAAGTTGCCCGACATCAATCAGATGCAGGTAAAACCCTCCATTGGCCTTACCTTTGCCAGTGGATTGAGACACCTGCTGCGGCAGGACCCCGATGTGGTGCTCATCGGTGAAATTAGAGATGAGGAAACGGCTGAAATTGCGGTGCGTTCAGCTATAACGGGTCATCTGGTGCTGGCTACCTTACATACGAATGATGCGCTTGGTGCCCCGTTGCGGTTAATGGATATGGGTATTGAGGCTTACCTGCTTTCTTCAGCTATCAAAGGGGTTCTCTCTCAGCGATTGGTGCGTAAGCTCTGTCCTTCCTGCAGGCGTCAACAGGCTTCAGATCAACTACGCTGGCCATCATTCCTTAAGGCTTCAGACCGGGAGGAATGCGTCGGTATTTACGAAGCCAATGGTTGTGCACAATGTACCCATGGCTATGCGGGCAGAGTAGGGCTTTTTGAATATCTCGAAGTGAATGACGCGGTTAGGGAATCGGTGCGACAGCAGTGCGGTGAGCGAAAACTCAGACAGGCGGCAGAGGCCGAAGAATGCTTTATGCCCATGCTCCATGACGGTTGGCGTAAGCTGATGAGCGGGGTCACCAGCACCGAAGAACTGATCCGGGTGTTAGGGGCATCCTTTTCTGTAGCAGGGAATGAATGAAGACATTTCATTATAAAGGATTTGCGCGCAGTGGTCGGCGCACTCAGGGTATGATCGAAGCTTTTTCGTTGAAAGAGGCCCGGGAATCTCTGGTGGGACAGGATGTGTTTGTGAAAAACATCCAGGAAGTCGATAAGACTGGAAAAAGTCCCCGCATGAAAAGAATGAAGGCCTTTCGTAAATCCTTCCTCTATCATGAACTCGCCGCCTTTGTAAAAGCAGGTATACCCTTGGTTGAAGCCGTTGATATGGCCTTGAAAAGCCCCGATTTGAAGCAGGAACAGTACTGTTTGGCAGCCGTCAAGGATAGGCTTCGAGCCGGTCATGGATTCAGCTTGTCCATGAAAGAATCATTCCCGGGCCTAAGTGATTTCGAGGTCGGTATTTTAAGGGCCGGTGAAACATCCGGATGCCTGGAGCGAGTGCTGGATGACCTCGGTGCTTTTTTTGATCAACAGCATGCAATGCGGGAAAAACTCATAACGTCGCTGACCTATCCGTCCCTGGTTGCCGTTTTGAGTTTTGTTATTGTAACCGCAATGACTGGAATGCTCTCAACGACTTACGCTTCATTGTGGGAAGAGATGGATGTTGATCTGCCGATCCTGACCACCATCGTAATAGGCACTGCTGAAGTGCTCTGGAACTGGGGTATACCGATAGCTAGTGTGATGGCCGTGCTGATAATGGCATGGATATTCCGAAAGAGAAGAGACGATCAGCTCAAAAGAATGATTGAAAAATTGATTACCCGCATACCCTACATCAGTTCAATATACACGGCGTTGATGAGCTATCGGTTTGCATTGTCACTCCAAATACTGACGGCCAGCGGCATCAACCTGGTCGAAGCTGTAGACTTTGCTGCCCGCGCGACGGGAAGCCTTCGCATTGTCGATGATATAATGGCTAAAACCGCTCAGTTGAGAGCGGGCGGGAGTGCCGTGAACATCATCCGGGGGCTGCCCGTTCTTTCTGAATCGGTGAGTGGTTGGTTTGAAATGGGTGCGGCGAGCGGGCGCATCCCGGAGATGATGGCCATGGCGGCAGATAAGTTGAAGATGAGCTGGGAACTTTCAATTGACCGTATACTGCGTATTATTGAACCGCTGATGCTGGTGGTGGTAGGGGCGATCGTTTTTATTCTTGCGCTGGCCGTACTGTTGCCGATTTTGACATTAAATCAGTCGATTATGTGATGCTGAATCTTGAATAGGAATGAGACTGCCGCTAACATTTGAGCATAGAGACAAAAATGAATCTAAGGTTGTAATGATGAAACAAGAGCCTGTGTTTAAACTCAACTCACCCTTCAAGGATCCATTCAGAGATAAGCTGTTTCGAATGATGCAGGGATCGATGGAGAAATTTCTGTACCTGGATCAAATTGAACGCATCTATTCAGCGTCGGCAGCAGTGACCGAAGAAGGGGGTGACTTCATCGGGAATGTGCTGAAAACGGTGCAGGTTTCATATGCTGTATCCGATGATGATTTAAAGCGAATTCCTGACGATGGGAACGTGGTCGTCGTCGCCAATCATCCCTTTGGTGCCATCGAGGGTATAGTCCTGCTTGATCTCCTGCGTAAGCGGCGGCGAGACTCAAAAGTGATGGCTAACTACTTGCTGGGCCGGATGCCGGAAATGGATCCCTATTGTATCTATGTGGATCCGTTTGGTGGCAAGACATCCGCGTCGGCCAATATGGGTTCCATGCGGAGGGCTTTGCAGTGGCTGAAAGAGGGTCACCTGCTGGCAAATTTTCCATCCGGTGAAGTGTCTCATCTCGATCTTCAAAAGAGGCAGGTTCGCGATCCTGAATGGAGTCATACAATTGCCAGGATTATTCGCAAGACTGAATCACCCGTCATCCCCATCTTTTTTGATGGCCGCAACGGCAATCTGTTTCAGTTGATGGGGTTAATACACCCAAGGTTCAGGACAGCGATGCTTCCCCATGAGTTGGTGCATATGAAGAACAGTGTGCTGGGCGTCAGGGTGGGACGACTGATATCCTTCGATAAACTGCGCTCATTCGATGACAATGGGGATATGATGGAATACCTGCGTTTCAGAACCTATTTGCTGTCTAACCGCGGTACGGATAGGCGGGAGCGGAGTCGGCGCTTTATGATTCCGCGCCGGGCAACTATGCAGGAGATCAGCGACCCGGTTCCGCCGTCTCTGATATGCGAAGAAATAGATTGTCTCCTTCAAAACGGGGACGGCATGCTGGAAAATGATGAGTTTTCAGTACTATTGGCAAAGGCCGAAGATATACCGCATACCTTGCAGGAAATAGGCCGGCTGCGCGAAATTACGTTTCGTGAGGAAAGTGAGGGAACGGGGCAGGCGACCGATCTCGACAAGTACGACACCTACTACAGACATCTGATATTGTGGTCGAAGAATAATCGCGAAGTGGTGGGTGCCTACCGTTTAGCTATGACAGACGAGGTGTTGGAGAGGTTTGGTAAAAAAGGGCTTTATACCAGCACGTTGTTTCGTTACAAGCGGGCATTGCTTGAGCATCTGGGTCCGGCCCTGGAACTGGGCCGCTCCTTTATAAGACCTGAATACCAGCGCAATTATACATCACTCCTCCTGCTTTGGAAGGGTATCGGGGCGGTCATTCTAAAATACCCTCGCTATAAAAGCCTTTTCGGCCCTGTCAGTATTAACAATGACTATCATTCGGTTTCGAGACAACTGCTCGTGGCTTTTCTTAAAATAAATAATTTCGAGCCGGACTTAGCCCATCTCATCCGCGCGCGCAACCCTTTGCCGCCTATGAGTATCAGGGAGTGGGACCCCAAAACATTTTTCAACAGGGAATCGGTCGATGTATCGGAACTGTCTGATTTGATTTCAGAAATAGAAAAGGATCAGAAAGGGATTCCTGTTTTGTTAAAACAGTATCTGAAGCTGGGGGGGAAGCTGTTGAGTTTCAATATAGATCCAGACTTCAGTAATGTGTTAGACGGCATGATGTGGGTCGATCTGCTGGAGACAGACCGGAAGATTATAGAGCGTTTCATGGGTAAAGATAATGCCGCACAGTTTCTTGAATATCATGGCGTAAAGTAGAAGCGTGATGCGTTTTATTGACAGGAAAGCATGGCCACTTCTTCGTTTTTATGTGAGCCAGTGTGCCTTGGCTACATGTACACTTTTCATCGTATTGTTAATACTGACAACCCAGGATGCCATTGTGATGGTGTCGATAGGGGCCAGCACTTTTATCGTCTTTGCAATGCCCACATATGTAACGGCGCGGCCCGGTAATGTTATCATCGGACACCTGATAGGAATGCTGTGCGGGATGGCGTGTTCATTGATTCCGACTCTAAACCCCTACACCTCCGCATTCCAGTATGCATTAGCGGTGGGTCTTTCCATGTTTATCATGTCCGTAACCGATACGGAACACCCACCGGCTTCCGGTACGGCACTGGGGATGGCTATAGAGGGAGTCGACTGGCCAATGGCCGGTTCACTCATCGTGAGTGTTTGTGCTTTATGTCTGATTCACTGGTCTTTGAGAAAGTATCTGAAGTCCATGGTTTAACAGTCAGAAAGCCTGTTCAAGCCAGATCAGGGCGCTTTCCAAAACGTGCATTTCCTTAAAGGCTTTCGCTTTGATTTTATCGACCAGCTCTATGTAATCTTTCACTATCTGGTTGATATCTTCTCCCATTTCCCGCCCTTCGAAAAGCTCAGCTTCATGACCGTTAAAATTCAGATTGCACTGGATGTCGCCGGCAGCAATAGGGAAGCCCAAATCGTAGCCGGTCAGTAAAAGTTGCCGGCAATTTCCAAAGAGACCCGAACACCCCTCTAGATACCATGTCGAAGAGTTTGAAAGGGCATCGTAATGCAACAATTTTAAAATTTTAACCTCTCGCTGTAACAACTCGTAAATGCGTTCCATTGATACACATAGCGTTCGCATCGCAATAATTTTTTTCAGAAAGTTATGGTAACTAGCGGAGTATACAGATCCGTTTTGCAGAATTGGAAGCTTCAGCTGCTGCTGAAGGCGCCGAACATACAACCGATCCTTACCCAGCTGATCACACAAATCGTTAAATGTATAACTTTCTGCCATCGACATATCCAACGCCTCCAGACTAGCAGTCATCGCTGCAAATACCAGCTATATTCAACGTTTTTCAATCTTGCGGCGCTCATAATAAGAGTGCGCTTTAATGCGCGACAGACTTCCAATGTCGAGTGCCGAAAACGGGGCCTGTTGAAGTAGAAAAAGAATGAGGTTGGCGCAACCGACCGTGTCGAACAGGGCATCATGCGGCGACTTGTCAGGGCAGGTAGACTGAGTGGTTTTATACAGATCAAAATAATCCAGCAGATCCGAGAGGGTGTAGGATGGTAAATTGGGGTAGAGGGCCCTGGTAAGCTGTAAGGTGTCTAGCCAGGGGCCATACTGATGCAGCGGTGTGAGACGCGTTAGAATAGTCTTCTCCGTGCTGACATTATGAGCGACAATGGGATGTGTCAGGAGCAATGAGGAGATGTTCGACCACCACCCTAAAAATGAAGGAGCGTTTTGAATCTGTTTGATATACTCATAATAGCGCCCTGGAATAGCTGGGTGAACCGGTCTTTCTTCAACGTGAAGAAAACTTTCTCCAATGCTGTTAATGGAGATAGAACCATTCTCGATCAAAAGCCATGAAACTTGCCAGGGATCATTAGAGTAGGGCGGACACGTTCCAGTCGTTTCAAAATCTATCACGATGAAAGACGTCTCTTCAAGTATCATGAATAAATCTTAAGAGAAATAGAGAACCTGTAAAGAGGTAAGGTTATATACGTTTAAAATATATCTTTACGCATAACGTTATACGTTATATTTTTAGTAGTACATCATCATGAAAGAAAATGAAATAAAGCATCCGGGTGAAACACTGTACAAGCGTTATATGAAGCCTCTGCGATTGAGTCAGAATAAAGTGGGGCGAGATCTTGGGGTGTCACCTCGCCGAATTAATGAGATCGTAAATGGGCGCAGAAAAATAACACCCGATACAGCTCTCCGCCTCTCCCTGTACTTTGATCAGCCCCCAACCTATTGGCTGACATTACAAATG
The DNA here is from genome assembly GCA_964464115.1 of uncultured Verrucomicrobiota bacterium. GTDB lineage: Bacteria > Verrucomicrobiota > Kiritimatiellia > CAYTQP01 > CAYXEW01 > CAYXEW01. Next base: position 401 of record CAYXEW010000037.1, on the reverse strand, counting down.
GAATATGAACTCGAACTCGAGAAATTAAAGTTTAAAGGATCTATACCCGGCACATAAAAAAGGTGTTTAGTATGGTTCAATGCGGCTTTGGAATGAGCGTTTTCGGAAATGTTGCGAGTCATTCAACCTAAATTCGGCAGTTGCTAAGTTTGCTGTAGCTGCAAGACTTGAGGGCTTTGGCTATAGTAACTATGCCAAAGCCCTTGTAACACAGCAGATGCGGCAAAATCGGCAACCCCTTGTGGTTCAAAATGCAGCAAGCTTTCTTTCACCCAGCAGGTGAAAGCTATACAATCAACTAACCTGATCTATTCATAAAAATGGATGGGAATGATTGTACCTATTGGGTATGGGATGGATATGGATTTTTGATCAAGGAATTTATTCTCATCCATTTTTAC
>CAYXEW010000036.1:0-22625 GCA_964464115.1 uncultured Verrucomicrobiota bacterium | reverse complement strand
TCGGTTCTGACAGCGCATTCAAAAAAGTCGCGGTGGAACGCGACCCTCCACATAACAGCCGAGGCCATCTCCTGATCAAAAATAATGATTATGCTATCCATGATTTTGTCATCCCTCTTCCTTTGCGTTCTCTCGCGGCTAAATAAGAAAGATTTTTCAACCGTATATGAACGTATATGGACATAGTTAAATCGGTTCCACCGCGAAGTAGCGGGATGCCTGATTCATTTAGTTGCTGCTTCAATGGATCTTTGCATTAACCGTCACTATTTTTCATCTTCCAAAATTCTACGAGGAACCATTTTTTCTGACGGTTTATATTTATTAAATGTACGGCTCTCTATATAGTGCGGCTTTGCTTATAACAAACATTCGGTGGATGATTATGAACAAGTGGTCGAGACGGGATTTCATCAAAGCGGGGGCCGCCGCTACGGCGGGATCCGCCATTGCCGGCATTAGCGGATGCACGACAACGCTACCCTCTGCCCCCCCCTACCACCTTTCGTACAAAGGGGATAAACCGAATATACTGTTTGTGTTCACCGATCAGCAAACCGTCGACGCCATGAGTGCCATGGGCAACCCTTACCTTCAGACGCCGGCCATGGACAGTCTGGCCGCCATCGGGGTGCGTTTTGAAAGATCGTACTGTACGTCGCCGGTCTGCAGCCCGTCACGGAGCAGCCTGATTACCGGCCGTATGCCTCACGAAACGGGTGTCGATTATAATGACATGAGCCCGAACCCATCCATTGAGAATATGGGGCACGTCTTCCGCCGGGCCGGGTACCGCACGGTCTGGGGCGGCAAGTGGCACCTGCCCAAGAGTTATCCCACCAGCGGGACGGGGGGGTACCAACAGCGTATTCCCGGCTTTGAACTGCTTCCTTTCCATGAGCCCGACTCCCCTGCCTGGCACCTCGGAGACATCACCGACCCGCCCCTGACGGACAGAGTCATCCAGTTTTTCAAATCGCAACCGAAGCAGCCATTTTTACTCGCGGTCTCCTATCACAATCCGCACGACATCTGTTACGCCCCTTTCAAACCGGCATCCTACCCGCCGGTGATGGACATAAACAGTGCTCCGCCGCTGCCCGACAACTTTGAGATTAGCGCCCATGAGCCGGATGTCATCAAGCATAAGCGCACCATCTCTCATTACGGCAGAGAGATTTCTCTGACCGCAGAGTGGGGAGAAAAAGAGTGGCGAAACTACATCTACCATTATTACCGCATGACGGAACGCGTGGACCGGGAAATCGGGCGACTGCTCCATGCGCTGGAGGAAACGGTCATAGAAAAGGATACGCTGGTCGTTTTCACGAGTGATCACGGTGACGGTGTCGCTTCACACCGGTGGGCCGCCAAACTCTCCCTTTACGAGGAATCGGTTACGGTTCCCATGATTATCGCCTGGCCGGGAAAGACTCCCTGTGGTGTGCGCGATACCCAGCACATCGTCTCGGGTCTGGATGTACTGCCCACGCTTTGTGATTATGCGGGCATAGAGGGGCCGCCCCATATGCGGGGTATGAGCCTGCGCGGCATCATTGAAAACCCGGCAGCAAAGGGACGGGATTTTGTGGTCACAGAGCTGGCTCCGGATCCCGCCATCAAGCAAATGAAAGGCCGGCTGGTTCGATCGGCGCGCTATAAGTACAACCTCTATTCGATGGGGGAAGTCAAAGAGGAGCTCTTTGACCTGGAGAGCGACCCCGGCGAGACCGTAAATCTGGCCTTTGAACCGGCGATGGCTGCTATCATCAGGCAGCACCGGACCTATCTGGATGAATGGATGAAAGAAACCCATGATGATTTTGCAATTATTACGACCTGACAGAAGAGTAGGTATGATGAATCGATTATCGGCTTGGCTTTTTCTAACCGTACTCCTTTTTGCAGCGGGCTGTGCTACACTCCCCGAGGACTCCGGCCCGCAGGTGGCCGTGGCCATCCATCAATCCAGCCAGCTTACCAGTGGAAACCAAAAGTGGAACGGCCCCGGCGATGCTTCCCTGCGAGGCCATCTCTACCGCACAGCAGAGGGCCTTCATTTTACCGCGAGGGTAGTGGACGATGTGTTCTGGGCCGACTCTGAAACCAGCTGGGAAAACGACGGGGTGGAAGTATATTTTGACTTTCGTCCACTGCGTCATCGGGTGTACCGCGATGTGTATGAGCGGGGTGTTATGCAACTGGTTATCATACCGGGCTTTTCCTCCACCTTGCCCAATCATGTGTTCCATAACAGGGGCAGTGGAAAGACATCACTGCCCGGCCTGAAGGTGTCCACCCGGATCCTCTCGGGTAATGAATACGAGGTCAACCTCTTCCTTCCGTACGACTCGCTGGCTCAACAGGAGTTTCTGCCCCGGCGCACTTTTCGTTTTGATGTCGGCCTGAATGATGCTGACGGCGGACCCGTTGAAAGCCGGTTGATGTGGGCCGGGGACGGTATGAACTGGGATACGCCTGCGAACTTCCGCGACGTCACCCTTCCCTGATCGCCCGCCTGTTTTGCACGAACGCTAAACCGGACTCGGCCACTGCGGATCAGCGGGCCATATCCGCGGTTCCGGAGGGAGTGCAGCCAACGCTTCCGAGACGCTCAACACACTGCCCGGCAACACCAGATCGGGGCGCAAATCGGCGAGGGGTTGCAGGACAAAGCGGCGATCCATCCAGCAGGGATGCGGCACCTTCATGGAATCGCCATCCAAGGCGTATGCTCCCGCATAAATCAGGTCGATATCAATCGTGCGCGGAGCATAGCGGTCTTCGCCGCGCACCCGGCCTAGCTGGGCCTCGATTTCCCGCGCCCGTTCCATCCAGCATTGAGGGGTGGCCGATGTGTGAACCAGCACGATGGCATTCATAAAATTAATATGCCGGTACTGCTCGCGCACACCGACGGGTTCAGTTTCATAGAGTACCGAATACTCAAACCCTTCAACTCCGGGGGTTGCAATGAGACGGTTTCGAGCCTCGGTTACCTGGTGCACCCGGTCGCCACTGTTACTGCCCAGGCTGAATGCGACATCTATCTTCATGGGTCAAGCGCCTCAATCTATGCTCAATACATCCCGCATGGTATATAGGCCGGGCTGTTTATCGACGATCCAGCGGGCGGCCTGTAATGCGCCAAAGGCAAAGGTGTCGCGCGTGGTGGCCCGATGCGAGAGCTCCACACTTTCGCCCTCGGCGGCAAAGATAACATTGTGATCCCCTACAAAGTCACCGCCCCGTATGGCGTGAAAGGCGATTTCCTCATCCGGGCGCTCGCCTGTAATCCCGTGGCGGCCGTGGACCGCCACCTCATCCAGCTCCCACTGCAGCCCTCTCGCTGCCGCCTGACCTAATCCGATAGCCGTTCCACTGGGTGCATCTTTCTTGCGGCGGTGATGCCGTTCGACAATTTCGATGTCATAGCCTTTACCCTTCAAGGCAGCGGCCGCCTTTTCCACCAGGCTGAACAGAAGATTCATGCCCAAACTCATATTGGGAGCGAGTACGACGGGTATGCGCTGCGCCGCTTTTTCTATATTGAGCTCTTCATCGGCCGTCAGTCCCGTGGTCCCCACGATCAGTGCGGTACCGACCTCGGCACATTTTCGCGCGTGCTCGGCCGCCGCAGTATGAAAGGTGAAATCGATCGCGGCGGCAGCGCCGCCCACCGCTTGGGCAAAGTCGGCTGTAATGTCGACACCTGCTTTTTCAGCCCCGGCATAAAGACCGGCATCTTTACCGATCGACTTGCTCTCGGCGACATCCAGCGCGCCATACAATGAAAGGCCCGCAATACGTTTTTCCAGCAATACGCGTATAATCGTCTGGCCCATCCGTCCGCCCGCGCCTATCATGGTAATACCGTCACTCATGGTCAACTCCTTATAGTAAATCGAAGCTCTTCAGTGTTTCGTGTAAGCGGGCCCGGGCGTCAGCATTCATTGCGCAAAGCGGCAGGCGATAGACCTCTTCGATTTGCCCCATCATAGAAAGGGCCGCCTTCACGGGCACCGGATTGGTATCCAGGAACATGGCGCGGAACAAGGGATAATACAGCTTGTGTAAAACAGCTGCATCCATCCAGTTGCCTTTGAGGACGGCGTGCACCAGATCGACCATTTTTCCGGGAATGATGTTGGCGGCAACGCTGACGACACCGACCGCACCGACTGCCATCATCGGAAAGGTCAGGGCATCATCCCCCGAAAGCACTTCCAAGTCACAACAGCTCGTAATGGCACTAACGCGATCGACTGATCCGCCCGCCTCTTTGATGGCGACAATGTGCGGATGGCGGGCTAGTGCGGCGACTGTTTCGACGTCAATCGCCAGACTTGAACGGCCCGGAACGTTGTACAGTACCACCGGCAGCCCGATATCGGCGACGGCCTCAAAATGTCTCCGCAGGCCTTCCTGCGAAGGCTTATTGTAATACGGTGTTACCTGTAGCGTTGCATCCACACCGCAATCACGGGCAAATTGCGTTAATTCGATGGCCTCGGCGGTGGCGTTTCCACCGGTGCCCGCAATCACTTTGCCGCGGCCATCAACGGCCTCGACCACCGTTTTAATCACCTTTTCATGCTCATCCATATTCAGCGTGGGCGATTCCCCGGTCGTGCCGACGGGCACAATGCCGTCGACGCCGGCATCCAACTGGATGGCGACCAATTCTCTCAGTTTTTCAAAATCAACGGCGCCGTTTTTATCAAACGGTGTTACCAACGCGGTATATACTCCATCTAACATAAGTTCTCCATTTTGTTGGCTCTTCTCATTTTCATTCGAATCCCCGCTCCCCGCGAGTGAGATCTTCTACCGTTTCCCGCGCGCGAATCAGGGCGTGATGCCCCCGCTCCACCATCACTTCCGCAGAGCGGGGACGGCTGTTATAATTGGAAGCCATGGCAAACCCGTACGCTCCCGCATTCATAACGGACAACAGGTCGCCCGGCTCCACAGCCGGCAACTCTCTTTCAAAAGCGAGGAAATCGCCGGACTCACAAATGGGACCGACCACATCGCCGAAGACATGCCGGTCTGTAGCCTTGACTGCGCGCACTTCGTGATACGCCTCGTACAGCGGAGGGCGCAACAAGTCGTTCATAGCGGCATCGACAATAATGAACTTCTTAAACGGGTTGTCTTTTACATAGTGCACGCGCGTGACGAGGATCCCCGCATTACCGGTCAAAAACCGTCCCGGCTCCATGGCCAGATGCAGGTCCAGGTCCTTTACAGCAGGTATGACGATGTCCGCAAAGGCTTCCAGATTAAAATGCTCATCTTCGGGCCGGTATTTAATACCCAGTCCACCCCCTATATCCAGATGCCGAAAGGTGGGATACAGTTGCTTCAATTTACGACAGAGCGGTTTAATTTTATCGAGGGCATCGGCATAGGGTTCGACCACCATAATGGGTGAACCGATATGCATATGGAGCCCGGCAATTTCGAGACCCGGCAACGCGGCCGCGGATGCGAAGGCCCGCTCAGCGCGCACGAGGTCCACGCCGAACTTACTCTCTCCTTTACCCGTGCTGGTATACCGGTGTGTCTGGGGGTCCACCGCCGGATTCACACGCATAGCGATGCACGCGGTTTTGCCCAGCTTTTGCGCACAGGCCGAAATGCGTTCGAGCTCCGGCTCTGATTCGACGGTGAAATAGAGAATCCCCTCGCGGATGGCAAACTCAATTTCTTCGGCGGTCTTGCCCACACCCGCAAAGGCAATCTGCTCAGCCCTGAAGCCGGCGCGCAAGGCCCGGAACAGTTCGCCACCCGAAACAATATCGGCGCCGGCACCGAGCGACTGAAAGGTCTGCAGCACGCCGAGCGTGCTGTTGCACTTTACCGAATAGCAAATCGTGGGCTCGACTTCTTTCAGCACGTCGACCAGCTTGGCGTATTGCTCCTTCAGGTGGGAACGGCTGTACACGTAAAGCGGTGTGCCGTACTCTTCAGCCAATGCCGAGACATCCACATCCTCTGCAAATAAGGAGCCCTGCCTGTAACCGAAATAGTCCATGGCTTACGGGGCCCCCAGGTTGCGCGTCGCTTCAAGAATCGGAATGTTGGCCTCCGTCGGAATATAGATGACTTCCGAGTTGCCGTCGTTCAGCCCCTGCACCCAGAGATACTGTATATACTGGGAGCTGATGCTCTCAGCGATAATCTTATTGGCTTCGGCAACACCTCTGGCCCGGGCCACTTCAATTTCCGCATCTTTTGTGGCTTTCTCGATTTCAAACTGTTTCTGCAATGACTCCTGCTCCGCCTTCAGCTTGCTCTCAATGCTCGTCAAAAAGGTTTTCGGCAAGGTGACATCCCGCAGCAGGACATCCTGAATACTGATGCCCCGGGTACTCAGTTTGCTCTGCAACAGTTTCAGGATGCGCTCGCTGATATCGGTTCGGCCCGTATCACTGAAAAGCGCCTTGACCGGATAGCCGCTGGCGACCGTTCGAATGGCGTCGCGTACATAAGGCTGCAGGACCATCGTCTCATAGTTTCTTCCAATAGTCTTTCTCACCTTGACCGCACTTACGGAATCAATATTGTAAATGATCGACACATCGAGCTCTGAAATGAGGCCTTCTGAAGACGGTACGCGGGCTTTTTCTTTGATCTCCAGGGTTTTTACATTCCAGTTTTCAATGTAAGTCACCATGGGCAGATAAAAATGTATACCGGAGTTCAGCGCCGCTTCGCGGATGCGGCCAAAAGAAATCTTTATACCGACCTGACCGTCTTCAATAACTTTGACACACGATGTGGTCGACAGCACACACAACAATACCAATAGGGTTCCTACTTTTTTCATAATGAATCTTCCTTTCCGTTTGCCGCCCGGTTCCTCAACCGCAAGCGCAATGCGTTGAGCTTAATAAAACCGCCGGCGTCATGTTGATCATACACGTCATCTTCTTCAAAGGTGGCCAGTTCCGCATTATAGAGGGACTGGTCTGACTTTCTTCCCGTCACGACACAGCTTCCCTTGTAGAGGCGGAGGCGGGCCGTGCCGCTCACACAGGCAGCGGCCTGGTCTATGGCAGCCTGCAGCATTTCCCGCTCCGGTGCAAACCAGAACCCGTTGTATACCTGTCGGGCATACTGGGGAATCATCGCATCGCGCTGATACAGCACTTCGCGATCCATGGTGATTTGCTCTACGGCTTCACGGGCTTTATAGAGGATGGTTCCCCCCGGGGTCTCATAGACGCCGCGACTCTTCATGCCGACAAACCTGTTTTCCACGATATCGATCCGGCCGATGCCATGCCGGCCGGCGACTTTGTTGAGCGTCAGCATGACCTCCAGCGGGGACATCGCATCGCCATTGACGGCGACGGCATTTCCCTTATCAAAAGTGATCTCAACGCTTTCCGGCTCGTCCGGTGCCCGGCGGGGATCAACAGTCAGTTTATACATATCTTCGGGCGCTTCATTCCAGGGATCTTCGAGCACCCCCCCTTCATAACTGATATGCAACAGGTTTCGATCCATGCTGTACGGTTTGGCCGCCGTAACGGGGACTGCTATGCCGTGCGCTTTTGCGTACTCAATGAGATCAGTCCGCGATTTAAAACTCCATTCCCGCCAGGGGGCGATAATGTTGATATCCGGCTGAAGCGCGTAGGCCGTCAGTTCGAAGCGCACCTGGTCATTCCCTTTTCCCGTCGCCCCGTGGCAAATGGCTTCGGCACCGTTTTCGCGCGCTATCTCCACCAGTCTTTTGGCAATGAGGGGGCGGGCGATGGACGTGCCCAGCATGTAGCCAGATTCATAGACAGCCCCGGCACGCGCCATGGGATAAACAAAATCGGCGGCAAATTCCGCGCGCAAATCATCGATATAGACTTTAGAAGCACCGGTATTCTTTGCTTTTTCGTCCAGGCCGTCCAGCTCTTCTTCCTGCCCGACATCGGCTGCAAAGGCAATCACCTCGGCCTCATATTTTTCTTTGAGCCAAGTCAATATAACGGATGTATCCAACCCGCCAGAATAAGCCAACACTACTTTCATTGTATATTCTCCCTTACCATTACTCTGCACATTCACTACATCCCTGATCCAGTATGGCCAGCGCCTCTTCGACCTGCTCCATGCAAATAATCATGGGCGGCAGCAATCTCAGCACATTGCCGGCTGTCGCCAATGTGATCAGCCCTTTCTGCTGCAAAAGGACCTCCAGCTCTTTAGCGGGTCTTTCCAGCACGAGACCCAGCATCAGCCCCAGCCCCCGCACTTCCCTGATAAAACTGTATTTGCGCGTGATGTCCACGAGCCCCTCAATTAAAGCGCATCCCATGGCGACGGTATTCTCCAGCAACCGCTCTTCTTCGATAATATCGATGACGGCAAGAGCGGCGGCACAGGCCAGCGGCGTGCCGCCGAAGGTCGTAGCATGGTGACCCGGTTGAAAGATGTCCGCAACCTGCGGGGCCACGCTGATCGCTCCCATGGGAAACCCGCCGCCGAGCCCTTTTGCCAGAGCGATGGCATCCGGCATCACAGGATACGCCTGATACCCGAACCAGTGGCCGGTGCGCCCCATGCCGCACTGCACTTCATCAAACAGGAGTAACATCTCCTTTTCATCGCACAGCTTGCGCAAGCCGGTAAGGAATTCCGGTTGTGCGGGCACAACGCCGCCCTCTCCCTGTACCGCTTCGACCAGAATGGCAGCCGTTTTTCCGGTGATGCCCGCGCTGCACATTTCCAGATCATTAAAGTTGCTGTAGACAAATCCTTCGGGCAGGGGGTCAAAACCCTTCTGCACCTTCGCCTGACCGGTCGCCGTCAAGGTGGCCAGCGTACGGCCGTGAAAGGAATTCCGCATGCTTAGAATTTCATATTTTCCACGGCTCGCCCCCCACAGCCGGGCCAATTTAATCAGGGCTTCATTGGCTTCGGCGCCCGAGTTGCAGAAGAAACACTTACCGTCCAGCGATCGTTCTGACAAAGCGCGTGCCAGCCGGGGCTGGTGCTCATTGAAATAGAGGTTGGAGACATGCATGAGGGTGTTAGCCTGCGCGGCGATCGCCGCGGACAGCCGAGGGTGGCAGTGGCCCACATTCGTCACCGCAATACCCGACAGAAAATCCAGGTAACGCCTGCCGTCAGCATCCCATACATAGGCGCCCTCCCCTTTTACCAGCGCCAGTCCCGGCGCATAGGTGGGCATCACATATGCTTCGTGCAACTTCTGTATTTCCTCAGTTCTCATCATCCTATCCTTATAAGGTCATTTTGATTGCTGGTTTTCAGGCTATCCTCTGGCAGCAGACGCGCCGCGACCGGGTACCGCCCTGCAGGCTAATGTACAATTTCCGTTCCCACACCCTTTTCGGTAAATAATTCGAGCAGCAGCGAATGCGGCATAAAGGAATCAATCATATGCACTTTTTTCACGCCCGCCTGCAGCGCCCTCAGGGCTCCGTTCATTTTGGGCAGCATTCCGCCGCTGATGACCCCCTGCCCGATGAGACCGTCCACCTCTGCCACTGAAACCGTCGAAATGATGGAATGATGATCTTCCGGGTTTCGCAGGAGCCCGGGGACATCCGATAAATAAACCAATTTGCGGGCTTTCATTTCGCGGGCAACCGCGTTGGCCACCTCATCCGCATTGACATTATACAACTGCTTGTTTCCATCGCGCGCGAGCGGGGTGATAACGGGTACAATTTCCGCCATCTGGAAAGCCCTGACGAGCTCTGTATCGACGTGTGTCACATTTCCGACAAAGCCCCAGTCCAGCACCGCGCCGGTCTCCGGATCCCGAGCGGTATGCTTTTCGGCCGACAGGATGTGGTCCCCGTGCAGGCCCCGGGCTTTACAGCCAAATTCCTGTATCATCTGGACCATCCCTGGATTCACCTGCTGGTTGAGCACTTCGGCCGCAATGTCCAGCGTCACCTCATCGGTTACCCTCAGCCCCTGCAGGAAGCGGGATTCTATCCGGCGATCCTCCAGAGCGCGCGATATCGCCTTGCCACCACCGTGAACCAGTACCGGGCGCAATCCCACACATTCCATGAATGCGACATCTTCGAGAATACCGCGCACGGCCCCTGCGTTCTCCATGATCGAACCGCCGAATTTGACCACTACGGTCTCGTTGCGGAAGCGCTGAATAAACGGCAGTGCCTCGATCAGAATATCTGCTTTTTCTATAAATTTTTCCATGCTGAATCACTGGTTGATACGGACATATTCTTCTGTAATCTCACAGGTATAGATCTCATAGTGCCCCGAACCGATATGTAAATCAATGGTAACTGTGAATTCAGATTTACCGACGACATCCCTGAGCGCCGCTTCCCCGGCCGCAACCGTGCCTTTTTCAACAGCCATCACGTCATCATAGGCCACCGACACGCGGTCGGGATCTACAGCGGCCCCACAGTAGCCCAGCACATCCATAATGCGACCCCATTGCGAAGAGGGACCGGACCATCCCGTTTTGACGAGAAAAGAGCGGGCCACGGCGCGGGCGGCTTTTTCAGCATCGGATACCGATGCCGCCCCCCTGACCGCCACCGTGATACATTTTTTGGCGCCCTCTCCATCCTGAACAATCATCATTGCCAATGCAAACATCAGCTCCCGCACCGCCGCCGCAAAAACGGACCACTGCGGGTGGCGCTCATCCAATGCTTCGTTACCGGCGGCACCGTTGGCCAGCATCATCACCGTATCGTTGGTGCTCTGGTCGCCATCGATGGAAATCCGGTTGAAACTCTGATTCACCCCCTCCTCCAGCAGAGACTGCAGAGCCGATGTGTTACACCCTGCATCCGTCAGGATAAAGGCCAGCATGGTCGCCATGTGGGGCTCGATCATGCCCGCCCCTTTGGCCAGCCCCGTCAGGGTTATCTGTTTTCCATCTATCTCTAGTTGCTTTGCGAGCACCTTCGGGTGCGTATCGGTGGTCATGACAGCCTCAGCGGCACTCATTAAACCGTTTTCCGAACAGGAGTCAGCCAGCCGTTCAATACCGGACATGATGCAGTCCATTGGCAGGGGGACACCAATGCTCCCGGTCGAGCAAACCAGCACTTCAGCCGGCGGGACCCCCAGTGAAGCAGCCGCCTTTTCCACCATGGACTCGGCATCTTTCAAGCCTGCCGCACCCGTACAGGCATTGGCATTTCCGCTGTTGACAACGACGGCCTTCATCTTCCCACCGGACCGGCACTGACGGCGCGAAACAATCACGGGGGCCGCCTTCATTTTATTGACGGTAAAAACGGCCGCAGCAGACGCAGGAACCTCGCTGACCAGCATGGCCATATCCTTCCGTCCGTTTTTCTTTATACCGGCGGCAATTCCCGCCGCCTTAAACTTCAGTGGTAAATGCATAGTGTACTCCATTCATATTCCACCCCACGAAATGCAACGAAAAAACCCCGAGAGTGTAAACACTGTCGGGGCTTTTCTGTAACGCATTTCCAATTCTATCGTTTTGAGAACTGGAAGCGTTTTCGCGCCCCGGGCTGACCGGGTTTTTTACGCTCTTTCATTCTGGGATCACGCGTCAGGCATCCGCTGGTTTTGAGCGCATCTTTCAAGGCCTCATCCGCCTGAATGAGCGCGCGGGAAATGCCATGGCGAAGGGCGCCCGCCTGTCCCACCAGACCGCCACCATTGAGGTTTGCTGAAATGTCAAACTGATCCTTCGTGCTGGTCACTTCAAACGGCTGCGCGACAAAACGCTGCAACGATATATTCGGGAAGTACTCTTCGAGAGGTTTTCCATTCACACAGACTTTGCCCACACCGTGAGCCAATCGCACCCTTGCGACCGATGTTTTCCTGCGGCCTGTTGCGGTAAATTCAACTGCTTTCTTTTTTGCTGCCATACGTCTCTTCCTCTACTTAACCGGCCATCAATTCCTGCGGCTTTTGCGCCTGGTGCGGATGTTCAGCCCCTGGATACACTTTTAAACGCGTCATCATGTGCCGAGCAGAACGGTTTTTCGGCATCATACCCCTTACGGCCTGCCGAATAATGCGATCGGGGTGTTTTCGGCGAACAAAGCTCGCTTTATATTCCTTTCGACCACTGGGATAACCGGTGAAATGCTGATAAATCTTATCGTCTTCTTTTTTCCCGGTCAGGGCCACTTTTCCGGCGTTAACCACGACGACAAAATCACCGGCATCCACATGCGGTGTATACGTGGGCTTGTGTTTCCCCCGCAATACAGTGGATATCTCAACAGCCAGACGCCCTGCCGGTTTACCGGCGGCATCTACTATAAACCAGTTTCTACTAATATCTGCCTCTTTAGGCATAAACGTTTTCATCTACTTAAACCCTCAAGCTTCCCGACTATTAATGCAGGAGCGGGAAGATAGCCAACCCGCCCGAGTCTGTCAATCATTCTAAACAAAAAAATATAGTAACCCTTACATGGGTTCGGCGCCGTGCCGGATAATTACGCCCTCGACCAGGTAGAGTACGTCCTCTGCAATATTGGTCGCATGATCTCCAATACGCTCCAGGTTCCTGGAGACATTGAGATAATAACAGTAGGTTTCCACATGATCCACATTGCGCTTCATTCCCTCGATGATCATGCGGCGCGCCTTTTTATTCATATCGTCAATTTCATTGTCTGAAGCGAGAACATGGCGGGCAATATCCGCATCCAGCCGAACGACGGACTGCAGGCTGAGATCCAGTATCGTTTTCACTTTATCAGCCATATCCAGAATATTCAAAGGCTGATCCGGCACCGGGCAGCCCCGCAAGGATCGGCCGCGTTTGGCAATATTAACAGCTAAATCCCCGATGCGTTCCAGGTCATTGTTGATTTTCAAGGCCGCCACAATAAAGCGAAGATCCACGGCCACCGGTTGATGAAGCGCCAGAATCTTCAACGCATCCTCCTCCAGCTCGATCTCCATACTGTCGATTTCAGTATCGCCCTGAATAACGCGTTTTGTCAGCTCCTCATCGCGCTCCTGGACAGCCTTTACAGCCAACCCGACATTTTCATTGGCCATCGCGGCCAGCGTTAGCAATTTTTTCTTAAGTTCTTCAATTTCGTGAAGCAGTAAAATCGACATAGCAATACATTCCCGTTCGTTGCGTACAAGTAAACGATAGTAAAAAAAGGGCCCGCCGCAAGGCGAGCCCTCTTTCCAACTAATTTGATCAGGCTTTCAGCCCGATCTATTCAGGTTAGAACTTAGCAACAAGATCGACCTGAAGGGTATTGTAATCGGTGCTGCCAGCGGCTTCGCCGATCAAATAAGCAGCGGCCAGTTGCCAGTTTTTCGCAATCTGATATTTTGCGGATATCTTATGACCTTTGATATCACTGCCGCCTCCGGCCATATCCGAATCGCTCAAAGCACCCAGCACCGCATCGGCTTCGAGATCGCGGTAGTTGTAACCGACAGCCATGCTGCCCGCGGCCTTAGCCTTACCCAGGCTCACACCCGCCAGGTAGCCGGTATCATTATCATCGGCACCCTCATTGACAACATACTGCCCGTACAGTGTCACAGGCATACCCATGTTCATTTTAATCTGGGCAAACCCTTCAATCTCTTCAAACCCGGTGGCAAACACTTCTCCGGCGTCATCTCCCTCGCCGACGGTCACAGTGCTGTTACCAAAACTGTCGCCGTCATACAGGGCTTCGCCTTCGAGGTTGTCATAATAGTACAGACTGGCACCGACGAGTACGCTTATGTCATCCATGTCCATTTGCCCGGCCACTTGGCCGACATACAGCATGCCGTCATCTTCATCGCCGCTGCGCTCATCGATCCACAGATAACCGGCAGAGGCCATCAGGGCACCCATTTCAGCCTTGGCGGCCAGACCTTCCGGGTTGTAATCGCCGTCCCAGATCAGGTCCGACACACAGATGAAAGGTTTAGCCATTTTACCGCCGAGCAACTCCACGCCTTCCATGACAGACCACGCAAAATACCCGCGATCCAGGTTCAGGCTTTTAGACGAACCGAAGTCGTCGAGTGTCTGGTTGCTGGACACCGGATCATCGCTGCCGGACGCCAGGCGTACCATCACCTTCAATGCATCGTTGACTTCGGCGCTCGCACTGACGCGCAAACGGATGCGCTGGCGATGCCTCTCAACTTTCTCATCCACATCCTTGTACTCATGGCGATAACGCAAATCACCGCCCAATTTAATCTTATCAGCCCAGCTCGTTTCCTCGCCGGCCATCACTACGCCCGCCGTCACGGCGAGCCCCGTTATCATCGTTATCAGTACTCTATTCATTCTTATCTCCTGTCTCCTGTTAACAGCGGATCTCCGCCCGCCACTATCCCGCAATCCACAATGAACTGCGGGCAAAATCACGCACCTTCCCGCACCGGTAAAAGGACTCCTGGCCGTTCTCCAGACCGCCCGGAACCCCGTGTCGCCTCACCGATAAAAAAAGGAGCATCATGACATTTAAAAGTGATTCTTTTTTACGATCCCTGATTTTTTTAAATGCTAAAAGAAAACGCCCATCAAATCAAGTAAAAGATGGTATATGTATGACAAAAACTGAACCCTCTCCGGGCGCACTGATGACGTGTACGTAGCCGTGGTGCACCTTCACAATGTGTTTCACAATGGCCAGTCCCAACCCCGTGCCGCCAAGCTTGCGACTCCGCGCTTTGTCAACCCTGTAAAAGCGCTCAAAGAGCCGCGGTATATGATCTTTTTCAATCCCGAAGCCTTCATCTTTGACTTTGATGAAGAGGCCCTCGTTCTCTTTGCCGGCTGTAATATGAACGGTTTTTTCCGGTTCACTGTATTTGACGGCATTATCAATCAGGTTGACGAGTGCCTGTTCAATCAGGGGCATATTGACCCTTCCCCGGAGATCGTTTTCACAACTCCACTCAATGTGAATATGCTTGTCGGAGGCCGCCTTTTCACACACGTGAACGGCATCGGTAATAATATCCCGAACCAGGGCGGGCTCAAGCGCGATGGACTGCCCTATTTCCTGCTGCTCCTCCAGGCGGGAGAGCGCGAGTAAGTCTGTAATAATAAGATCCAGACGATCGGCCTGTTTCTGAATAATTTCCATAAAGCCTCTGGCCTGCTTCGGCTCCTCGTAGACGCCGTCGAGCAACGTTTCCATAAACCCCTTAATGGACGTGATAGGGGTTTTCAATTCGTGTGAGACGTTGGCCACAAAGTCCTGCCGAATCTGTTCGAGGCGGTGAATCTCCGACACATCATGCAACACTATTAACAAGCCAATTTCCTCGCCCTCGTAACCACTCAGCCGGGATCCGTGGACCAGCAGGTGAACCTCTTTGGGTCCATACAACACCACTCTCTCCTCGAGCCCGTCCGCCTCGGCACAGCGCAAACGGTTGACAAATCGCAGGAGGGCGGCATGCCGGATGACTTCATGGATACGCCCGCCCTGCGCCTCGGCCGCATTCAGTCCCAGGATGCGGCCCGCCGCATCATTAATGTTTAAAATCTTGTCTGTATGACTGATGGCAATGACACCTTCGGCCATACTTTTCAACACGGCACTCAACTGGTTTTTCTGTTCGTTGACCAGTTTCAGGGTTTTATTGATCTCATCGGCCATGCTGTTCATCGTATCCGCCAGCTGGGCGAGTTCATGCGATGAATAGGCGGGTATTTTTTCATCAAACTGGCCCGCTGCAAAACGGGCTGCCGCCTCCCGCATGTCTTCGAGCGGCGCTGTGATGCGCTTGGCGAGTACGACACCGAGCACCCCGGCCATGACAGCCACCCCCAGCGAGACCCCCAGAATATTGCTGAATACCGTCAGATTCTGATTGTAGGTATACCCCGTTACCGCCAGCAGGGAAACCACCACCACCAGCCAAAAGGACATCAGAATTTGCCAGAGAAGCCGACGGCTCTGCATCAGATATCCCTGAATTTGTAACCGACGCCGCGGACGGTCTCAATATACTCGCCGGCCGCACCCATTTTTTTGCGCAACCCAACAATCTGAACATCGACCGACCGCTCCGTCACGGGATAGTCTTCACCGTGCACGGCATCGACAATCTGGTAGCGGTTGTAAACCCAGCCGGGACGGCTGGAGAGAAAATGCAGAATTCGGAATTCCGTGTAGGTCAAATCGACCGGTTTTCCCTGAACGGTCACTTCGTGACGGCCCGGGTGAATGACGATATCTTTCACTTCGATCACGGCATCGTCAGAAAGTTTTTCGCGGCGGGCGGCGCGCTTGAGAATACTTTTTATTCGCGCCAGCAAGACCCGCGGGCTGAACGGCTTTGTGATGTAGTCCTCGGCGCCCAGCTCAAGGCCGGTCACAATATCGGCCTCTTCACCTTTGGCGGTCAGCATGATCACCGGAATATTGACGGTTTTCACATCGTTCTTAAGCTGTTTGCAGATATCCAGCCCATCCATGCCGGGAAGCATAATGTCGAGCAGCACCAGATCGGCTTTCTCATTGGTCAGGTACTTCATACACTCTTCGCCGCTGGTCACGCCTTTGGTCTTGTACCCTTCCCGTTTAAGGTTGAACTGGATCAACTCCAGAATGTCTTCGTCGTCTTCCACTGTCAGTATCAGTTCTTTAGCCATATCCTGTATCCTCTCATCACCTCAAACCGGCGAGCCCGAGTAAAACTTCACCCGCATCGCATGCCATATCACTAAAACAATGTTCAGCTTTCATTAGACATTTACATTCATCTTGTTAGGCTCTCGGCGCGGGTAGAACCCATCAGTGCTTGCCAAAGTGCGCTGAAAGGATTATGTAGAGCTGTATGAAAATAGCAACCTTCAATGCCAACTCAATACGTTCCAGAATGCCGGTCATAGGGGCTTGGCTGGAACGGCACCATCCGGATGTCCTGTGCATACAGGAGACCAAGGTGCAGGACTGCGAATTTCCGGTGGAAGCCGTTAAGCAGCTCGGTTACCAGGCCGTGTACTGCGGACAGAAGGCCTACAATGGCGTCGCCCTCCTTTCCCGCAAACCCTGTTCTGATGTCGCCTTTGGACTGGACGACGAACCTCGCGATGAAAGCCGGCTGCTGGCCGCCCGCATCCATAACCTTCACATCATCAATACGTATGTACCCCAGGGGCGAGATAGTACGCATGAGATGTTCGCCTACAAACTGGCATGGTTCCGACGGCTGAAAGCGTATTTTAAACGTCATTTTAAGCCGGATGATCACGTCTTATGGCTCGGTGACCTCAATGTCGCCCGCGAACCGATAGACGTCCACAGCCCGGAAAAGCACCTTCAGCACGTGTGCTTTCACGAGCTGGCCCGCGAGGCCTTTAGCGACTGTGCCGATTGGGGCTTTGTCGATTTATTCCGCGCGCACCACCCCGGCGAGCAGGCCTTCACCTTTTATGATTACCGGACGCCGAACGCGGTCCAACGGGGCATCGGGTGGAGAATTGACTACCTTATGGCGACCCCCTCCCTGGCCGCGCGCTGTTCAAAGGTCACGATTGACCTCGAACCGAGACTGCAACCCAAGCCCTCAGACCACACCTTTCTGGTTGGGGAGTTTAATCTGGAGCCATAAATTAAATGACTGCACTATCCCCATTGTCCCAACTACGCATTGTCCTGGTCACCCCGCTCTACGGCGGTAATATCGGATCCGTTTGCAGGGCAATGATGAATATGGGGCTTTCGGATTTGGCCATTGTGGACGGAGACCGGGCCGTGGACTGGGAAGAGGCGCACAAGATGGCGCTGCATGCGAAGGTGCTGCTGGAAAAGGCGGGGCACTTCTCATCTGCAGCCGAAGCCGTTGCCGATTGCGGACTCGTGGCCGCCACCTCGGCGCGCACCGGTTTTTACAGACTGCAGGCAAAAACGCCTGACGCCTGGGCTCCCACCCTGCTGCGCCAGGCCACCCGGCAACCCGTCGCCATCATGTTCGGTCCGGAAGACAAAGGGCTCAGTAATAGCGATCTGGCCCTGGCTACACAACTGATCGAAATCCCATCTACGGACGCATATAAATCACTGAATCTGGCTCAAGCAGTGATGGTGTGCTGTTACGAGCTCTACAAACACAGCGAGGTATTCGAGGGGATGGAAGAGGTGTCCCCGCAAGCCCCGTCAGCCTTGCGCGAACGCATGTTTGCCATGTGGGAGGACACGCTGTACCGTATCGGTTTTATGAAAGAGGACAAGGCTTTCCACATGATGATGGGGCTTCGTCGGATTCTGTCCAGAGGCCCGCTCTCCGAAGATGATATCAAGATTCTCATGGGCATCGCGCAGCAGTCCAAATGGGTCGCCGACCGGCTCCGTCAACGGGAGCCCGACCTCTTCTGATGGGATGCCGTGGCCAGGACGATAGGCGCCCCTTCGAGGCCGAAAGCGCGGCGCAGACTGTTGGTAATGTAGCTGCGATACGAGGGTTGCAGCCGGATGGCATTGTTTACAAACAGCTTGATACAGACCGGCCGCGTGCCTACCTGTGCGGCATAGTATAATTTGAGTCGGCGATTCTTGATGATCGGCGGCGGATTTTTTTCGACGGCTTCATGCAAGACACGGTTGAGCACGCCCGTTGTCAGGCGCGCACTGACCTGATCGGCCACATAATCAATAGCCTCAATCGAACGCCTGATATTAAAGCCCGACGTAGAGGAGGCATAGACAATGGGTACGAAATTGAGAAACGGCAGTTCGTGGTACATCTTTTTTGTATACTGCCGCTGCGTGGTTTTCGCCTCCACTAAATCCCATTTATTGACCAGCATCAGGCAGCCTTTGCGCTTTTCAAGAATCATCGCAGCAATCTTTTTTTCCTGCACGGAAGGACCTTTTTCTGCATCCAGCGCCAACACGACAACATCAGCTTTTTCTATCGTCCCCTCCGCCCTCAGCATGCTGAAGTGATCCACCAGACTGTCAATTTTCCTGCGACGGCGTATCCCGGCTGTATCCATCAGTACATAGTGTCGGGCCTGTGGGCCCGTACCCACCGTGAACGGTACTTCAATGCTGTCGCGCGTCGTGCCCGGCACATCAGAGACGATGACCCTGTCGCTGCGGAGCAAGCGGTTGATATAGGATGATTTTCCGGCGTTGGGCCGCCCCACGACGGCCACCTTTAAGGGTTCCGCCAGATTCGATTCGGTGGGGGGCGGCAGGCTGCGGAGCACTTCCTGCATCAGCGGTTCAATCCCGCGGTTGTGCATTGCTGAAACGGGAAAGACTGGAAAACCGAGACAGCTGAACTCCTCCGCTTCGCCTTCACTTCGATCGTCGTCTGCCTTGTTGGCAGCCACGATAATCGGCCGGGAACTTTTTCTGAGCAGGGCGGCCACCTCCGTATCGAGCGGCACGACACCGCATTTCACATCCACCACCAAAATCAGCACGGCAGCGTCATTGACCGCCGCCTCAGCCTGACGGTTGATACCCTGATGGATATCGCGTTCAGAGGAATTTCGATCCGGTCGGCAGATTCCGCCCGTGTCGAGCAACTCAAACTTTTCACCCTCGGCCTCTATTTCACAGGCCAGGCGGTCCCGCGTAACGCCCTCCTGCTCATGGACAATGGCAATACGGCGGCGGCAAAGGCGGTTGAACAGCGCAGATTTGCCGACATTGGGTCGGCCTACAATAGCCGCTACACGCCGTTGTGTTACTTCATCCGTCATTTCGATGCACCTCTTCATACTGGCGTATGCCATCAACTAAATACTGAATACCCGAAACTGCCGTAAAGAGCGCGGATACGGTGAGCAGGAGCATGGTGCCCAGTGCCGGCCCCTTGCCCAGCACCCAGACAATCAGCACCATCAGGCTGCACGTCGCCACTTTACCTGTAAACCGCGGACGGACCTCGAGCTGTCGGCAAAAATGATGCAGTAGCAGGGCTCCACCTGTCAGCAAGACATCGCGGCTGATGACCAACAGCGCAAACCAGACGGGAAAGCTCTGCAGGGTTCCCTCCGGAAACGAACGGGTCAGCAGCACAACAGAGCTGAGCATCAGCATTTTGTCAGCCACCGGATCGAGCATTTGACCTAGGCGGGTCACCTCATTGCGAGAGCGGGCAAGGTACCCGTCGAGCGCATCGGTCAAGGCTATCGCCACAAATAGACCGAGGGCCGCCAGCCTGAGCACCTCCAGCGAACCACCCTCCCGCAGGTTCATATTGTAATAAACCATGATGAGAATAAACACCGGCACCCCCATAATGCGGATAAGGGTTACCTTGGTAGCCAGCGTAATCGGCTCGCGTATAATGGCATGCTCCCCACTCATCAGCAGAACGTCTCCACGGCTTTTCGCATGCGCTCCAGCACCTTGTCTCGCCCCAGCACAGCCAGCATTTCATAGAGTCCGGGTCCCATGGAAATCCCTGAAACCGCGACCCGTACCGGGTGAATATAGTCACCGGTCTTATGGCCGGTCGCCTCTGCCAGGCCGGTCAACGCCTGCTCAAGGGCGTCCGCGTCAAAGGTCTCCAGATTGCGAAATCGCTCTGCCAAGGCCTTTATGTTTTCACCCGTGCCGGGTTTTCTCAGCCTCTTGTTTACGGCTTTTTCATCAAACGCAAAATCGTCATGAAAGAAGAATTGCATCATGGGAACAACATCGGCCCAGACCTTTATGCGGTCCGCCATCAGCGCCAGCACTTTTTCAAAGTGGGCCGTGTCTTCGAGGTGCGCCGTTGTGCCGGCCGCCGTAAGTTCTTCAGCAATGCGTTTACGATAAATCTCTCGCGGCAGTTGCTGCATATGCTCACCGTTGAGCCACGTCAGCTTTTTCATATCCATCTGAGCGGGGGAGGCCTGAACGCGGGCCAGCGTGAATAGATCGATCAGCTCTTCCGTCCGCATCACCTCGCGGTCATCGCCCGGCGACCAGCCGAGCAGGGCCAGGTAGTTGACCATGGCGGATGCCAGGTATCCCCGCTCTCTGAAATCACCAATATAGGCCGCACCGTCCCGCTTTGAATACGGTTTTCCCTGATGATTCACAATCATGGGCAAGTGAGCAAAGTGCGGGATGTCGGCGCCGAGTGCGCGGTAGAGTGCTATATGGCGGAAGGTGTTTTCAACATGATCGTCGCCGCGAATGACATGGGTAATTCCCATGTGTATGTCATCCACCACATTGGCCAGATGAAAAACGGGCGTGCCATTGGATCTGACAATGACCAAATCCTGCATATCCCCGGCTTTTTTCGTAAGCGCGCCCTTTACTTCATCGTGATAGGTGCTGTCAGTGTCCGGCATGCGAAACACCGTACATTCGCCCTTGCCGCCCTTGTTATCTCTGTAGGCGAGACCGGCGGAGAGCAGGCGTTCGGCGGCTTCGAGATGGGCGGTCCGGCGGCTCGACTGATACAGCGGTTGCTCGTCGGCTTCGAGTCCCATCCACTTCATGGCGCTCAGCACCGTCTGCACGGCTTCTTCCGTTGAGCGTTCCTGATCCGTGTCTTCCATGCGCAACAGAAAGGCCCCGCCGTGATGGCGGGCGAACAGCCAGTTATAAATCGCAACCCGAATATTGCCAATATGTACGTGCCCCGTCGGGCTCGGTGCAAAACGTGTCTTCATTTTCATGGCGTGCATCCTCAACAGTATAGGGTCCCAAAAGCAAAACAATAATGTGCATCATTTAGTGCTGGACAAAGACGTGATGCGGAATAGCTTACAGCCATGACCATTCAACCATCCATCATACGCGCCGTTGTTTTTGATTACGGTAACACGCTGATTGAGTTCAGCAAAAAGCAGATTGAACAGTGCGATGACGCGCTGGCGGCAACCCTGACAGAACTCTTTGGCGACGTCGACAGGTCGATCCTGGGCGAAGCGAGACACCGTGACCGCATGGCTCCCTACAGCGGCAACCCGCCCGAATATCGGGAAAACAATATGGCGGAAATAAGCGAAGAACTCATCGTAGAACTGTACGGCCGCAAACCGACCCGCCCAGAGCTCAATGCCGTACTGAAGACTAGGTTTGAGGCCTTTGTGGAGAGTGTCAGTCTGCAGGAACACGTCGTGGACGTGCTGGAGAGCCTGGGTCGTAAATACGAATTGGCCGTTTTGTCGAACTACCCGGACCCTTATGCAATTCGGCAGAGCATGGCCAAACTAGGCCTAGACCGCCACTTCAGCACGATTGTTGTCTCCGGGGAAATCGGCTTTGTCAAACCGCACCCCCTGCCCTTCAAAATCGTTCACGAAGAACTCTTTATTCCGCCGGGACAGGTTGTCCACGTCGGCGACAACTGGCTGGCGGATATCCAGGGAGCCAAGCGCGCCGGGATGCAGGCCATTCACATGCAGCAGTGGGAGACACCCGAGACCATGATGCGCGGCACGGGAGACCAGCCCCCCGACGAAATCATTGAACGTCTCGATGAATTACTGGACATCCTCTGATCCTGTATCCGACAGTTGCAATGCTGAAAACCTTGCCTGGCGTCTCGCAGCTACAGCATGTTGAACGCGTGAATAATGCAGTCTAGCTCCTTAATCGGAGATTATTTGAGTACACGCAAAACGCATTTCACACGAAAACTAATTGGGGTCTTCGCAGTTTCTGTGGGTCAAGAGATGCGCCTGTGCCCTTGATCGTGCAAGGGAGATAGGTGTG
>CAYXEW010000035.1:0-23315 GCA_964464115.1 uncultured Verrucomicrobiota bacterium | reverse complement strand
GAGTCCTCGCAATAGGGAAAGATTCCCCCCGTCGGCGCATCGTAGAGCCGGAAGGAGATCGGCACCGCCCCGCTGTACAGATTCGTCCCGTTCATCAGCTTACCCTGGTAGTTGATGTAATCCGGCACGGTCTGGGCGCAGATGATGGAAGCGCCGACAAAGAATAAGACGATCATGTGTTTCAGTGGGTTCATGACTCCGTACTCCTTTTGCTGATGCTGGTTATGATGTTGTCCTGTCGGGTCTGGCTTGAAATACCGCAACAATTCGCCGAAATGCATTGCCCTGTTTGGTTTGTTTTCATAGACTGCCTATCATTAATCTTGAGTATAAGACTCTGACGGACCGTCCACAATGGGCCGAATTACGTACAAAGTGGCGACGCGTCGGCCGCGTGCAAACAGGAGTTCTGCCATGCCGTTGTGCAAGGAAATAGACCCCGTAGAGGAAATGGCCGCTGGCCTTTCCCGGGATGAGTTGCGGTCGGTGCTGGACGGCATCAATCGGCTGCTGGCCAGTGAGTCGCTTGAGACCCTGCGCCGGGTTGCCATGGAGGCGGCTGCGGGGCTGATCGTGCCGTCTTCAAGCTGTTCCTGGACCGAGTGCAATATGAGTACCGGCTACAGCCACGGATGTATCAACACCGACGAGGATCCCGCGGTCATGTCCCAAGCCATGTCCTCTGTCGTACATCAGCATCCGGTCATCAACGCCTTCATGGAAACCGGCGACGGCTCCGCCCGAGCCATATCTGATATGATCGACCGGAGACATTTTCGCGCTTTGGACCTGTATACGCGCTTTTACAGCAGGCACCGCACCGAGGACCAACTGAGCATCACCGCGCGGGTAGACGGGGACTGGGTGATCGGTCTTATCGTAAACCGCGAAACCTGGGGCTTCACCCCATCCGAACATGCCCTGTTGCAGGGCCTGCGCCCGGCATTGATCGCCACCTACACGAATCTGCGCTACATCAGGGAACTGTCAGTTAATAGCAATGGGGTCAACCTGAGAGAGGCCTCCCGGAACTGTCTTATTCGCGCCCTGCGGGCGCATGGACTGACTCCGCGCGAAGCCGAGGTGCTATCCCGGATCAGCGAGGGGCTGTGCAACCGAGCCGTGGCCGCCGAGTTGCAGATCAGCGAGGGCACCGTGCGCAAGCACGTCGACCGCATCTTTCTCAAGCTGGGCGTCACCAATCGCACCGCCTGCGTCCGCGCCGCACTCAGCCTGATTCACGAAAACCCTCGGGGGAGATAGAGCAGAGGGGGGACCAAGAATTAGCAGAAAAAAAAGGGGTCACGTGTAACTTAGCTGATTCCAGTGAAATAATGTCAGGAAAAACAACTTTATAGAAAAGGTGTCAGTGAGCACATCCGTACATATTTGACTGGACTGGCTGATTCTGAGCTGGTTTTTTTTTGTGGGCATGGGAAGGAAACCACGGGTTGAATATGCGGGAGCGACTTATCACGTAATGTGCCGGGGAACCGGCTTAATAATCCACCTCGTAGCCGTGGATAAACCCGAAGCAAGGGCTTAAGTTAGTTCCATTCCTCACTGACACCTTTTCCAGCATCGTCGGAAGAAGATACCATCCTGCATCAACGAAGATTATCTTCCATGTAAAGATTCAGCTCAATCAGTCGCTCAAGCTGTTGCTCCGCACTGCTGTCAGCAAAATTGCGAACGACCAGCTCTTTGCTGAAAAGGCGGCTGATGTACCTCAACTGCCGTGATTTCTGCGCTGAGGCATACACGAAGTCCTTGTGTCCGTTGTTTATGATGATGACATTTCGAGTCTCGTCATAGCTGGATCTCCACAGCTCACCCGGCGCTTTCTTGAAGGTATAGCCCGGTAGCCCCTTAGCCATTTTTCCGGCATCCACACCGGTGGATTCGATGCTGTCGGTGATGGTCACCAGCGCTTCCGCTTCACAGACGAGATCATCCTGAAAAGCCTTCAACCCGATGCGCGTCAAGCCCGGTGTTTCCGGGGCGGTATAAGCGGTAGTCTCTGTGCCGGATTCCAGGGCCCCTCCCCCCTCCAGCAGGCTCCATTCAAAACGCATATTCTTTTCCACAGCGTTGCGGCGATGGTCTCTGGGCAGGGCGCGAAAGGTTTTCATCTGCCCAATCCTCACAACGACCGACTGCGGTAATATTTTCACGCTGTAGAGCGGGCCTTCATATTCAAAAAAGGCTTTCTGCGTGGGGCGGGCATCACCATCCGAGTCCGTTGGGGCGATCCCGAAAGCCATCTCCGTCTCTGCTTCATCGGCGGACTGCTCGCGTTTTTTTACAGCAGTTGTCTTCTCCCTGTGCAAATCAAACCAGTCGTATTCATCATCAGGCAGCGACAGAATGGCCTCCTTGAGCGCTTTCTGCACCGTCTTCAGCATCTGCTTGCTGGCCCGCTGTTCTTCGGCCGCCCGCTGCGCATCGATGATGGTGGTCAGCGGTTCACAGAGCATCTGCATGGCCAGGGTAAACTGCTCATAAGCGGCATCGTGAATAATGCCATCCCGGGTGCCGGGTGTGAGTCGAATGAATGGCGCATCGATGAGACCCTCCAGGTATTCACTGCTCCACGGAAAGCCGGTAAATTCATCCATATTCGTCAGATCGGGGATGACGCGTGTGCCGGAGCGATACAGACCAATCTGATTATGCTCTTCGCGCTGTTTAATATACAGTTCGACGTACACATCGCCAAAGGAGGTCCGGACCGGCGGCAGCTCGTGCAGCAGTCGGCCCGCAAACCGGCGTGGCTCCACCAGCCACTCCTTGCGGGCAGTGCGATCGATCACCTTGATGATGACACCGGTTCGTCGAATACGGTCACGTAACTCGGAGGCCAGATATCGCTGAATCTTTTCGCCGGTCATAGATCGCAGGCCAGACAGCAGCGGACTGACTTTCAGCTCGGTGCCCTGCTCCGGCAGCAGAATGCGCCGTTTTCGAATACGATAACCCTGATCGCCCTTCTGCATGATCATCTCATACGTATGACCATCCCGCCCCACCGAGCTCATGGAAAGCTGCTCGCCGACGGTCCAGAAACTCAGCAGACCGATCCCGAATTCCCCCTGAATACCGGTGGCGCCTTCGGTCTTCATGCGCCGCTTGATGGAATCGCACACATGGGTGGCCACGTATTTGAAATCGGGAATACCCTCTTCGTTCAGCGGCACCCCTTCGCCGTCGTCCTTGATTCGAATATGCGCCTGACCTCCCTCCTTGCCGCGAATGATTGTGATATGGCGCGCGTGGGCATCAATGCTGTTTTCCACAAATTCCGCGACCGCCTTCAGTGGATTATTCTGGCTCAACGCGATGATCGTGATGGCATTCCACATATCGCCGATCCGCAGCTTGCCGCTCTGCCCTTCTGTCTTTTTTCCTGCCGCCATCCTACATCCTCAATCACGTTTACGGTTACAGTGATAGGGCAACTCTCACGGCTTGTCCATAAAGAAGCGCTTTACGGTTTTCTGACCCGCAGGCGGTAGATGCCGAACGGTGCCCCGTTGGTGGCTGGCCACGCGGCCTGCATCCACGGCGCATCATCGCCCGAAAATTCGCTACCCACCGATTCCCAAACCTCATACGATTCATGGGTGGTGCGTTCCATCCAGTAGCGTCGCGTTGACGAACCGTGAAACTGCATAAGCAGAGTGTTGGTTGCCACTGTCACGTCATCAATGAAGAAGAAGGAGGCCTGGTTGGTGGGATCCGTATCGGCTACATACTCCTCGAAATTGGTAAAGTCATCTTCATCCGGGTCATCCGTGGCCCCGTTTTCACGATTGACCGCCAGGTTGTCAAGCCCTCGACGATTCTCCCAGCCATCCGACATGCCATCGCCATCCGTATCGTATTTAAAGGGATCGGTCAGCAATTGCGATTCCTCGTAGTTGGTGAGATCGTCGCCATCTTCATCGAGATCGCGATCCGCTGCATTGAGCGGATTCAGGCCGTAAGTAACCTCATAGCCGTCGCTCATGCCGTCGCCGTCACTGTCCGCATTGTTGGGATCTGTTCCCGCCAGATATTCTTCCCACGTAGTGAGCCCGTCGTTATCCACATCGTCGAATTTACCCATGGCGCCCACACTGTCCTCCCATTGATCAGGCAGGCCATTATTGTCATTGTCCACCATCGAGGTTCGGGCCATTACCGAGGTAGTCCACGGACTCATGTTACCGACTTCGTCCACGGCGCGCACCGCAAACCAGTACAGGGCATCGGGTCGAGACATAACGCCTTCCCACGACTCAGCCAACCCGGCCGAGCGGGGCTGTTGAGCGGGGCGAAGGGAGGGAGTATTCGACCAAACCGCTTCCGTCATATCATTCGTGGATGAGCGAATGTCGTAGGCATAGGCCGCTCCGTTTGTTCCGTCGTCGCCGCTCGCCGTCCACTCAAGGCGTACACTCCACGGGGCCACGCCGGTGACGGCGATCAAGTCGTCGATGGCAGCGGGCGGTGTGATGTCGGCAGAAGTATCGCCGAACACCACAAACGCCGTATGGTTCGTGGCGTACACGGCCGTTCCATCGCTGTATGCCGCGATATGCTCGGCTGTTTTCCATCCGCTCGACTGCCATTGCCGAACGAGCACGGTGGACAAATCGATGCCCTTTGAGTCTTCGTCATCGAACGCCAAATTCAACCATACGCCTGTCGTTTCTCCCATCGGGAAAAAACCGTCCATGAGTATCGCCACCGCCGGCCCTATCTGATTGGTGGGTTCGGATGAGCTCGGAGGAAGGAAGACCGGACCATAGGCTTGATACACTACGCCCGTTACCTCGTGCTTGCACAGGTCGTCTGTCGGCGACGCCATAAAATTGCCGGCGCCGTTACTGACAGAAGCCAAGAACGACTGGTAAACGTCCAGTGTTACAAACGACTCCCCGGCGGTAGAGGTGCAGGAGATCTCCACGTATCCTTCGCCACCCTGTGAGGTGTCGAGAGCCACTTCATAGGAGCGCACACCGGTGGATGTGACCGTCAGCTCATTGGTGACGTATTCCTTATCGAAGCGCTGATACGCCGTGACGGTCGGATTCGTTGTCAACGTCTGGCTCACTTCAAGACTCATGTATAATGTCGGCGCATAGAATGCACCAGCAATGACCATACCCAACGTTTCATCGCCCAACCCCTGAGAGCGTTTTCCATCATCGCCGTCAGACAGATCCAGCGTCACGACGCCGTCAGCCGGGAACTTGTCAATTCGCCGCGATGCGTCTCGCCCATCGACGTATGCACGAATCTCACAAGGCATCGGAATAGTCGCCAGCTTTTTTTCGCCGAAGTCATCGGTGGTTCCGACAGTATACATACCTCTCGGCCCACCCCGCACCAGCAGCCGAGCGCCTTTTGCCGGATTACCGTTTAACTGCACACGTATCAATACCGGCATATCCTCCGTCTGGCCGGAAAACGTGTCAGTCGTTTTATAGACAGGGGTCCAGCTTCCCGATTCTTCCTTGATTTCGCACACCGAATAGGGCCGAGGAATGCGGGTGGAAGACATTCGGTCTTCGGTGGTAGAACGACCGCCGACAAATTCCCCGGGCTTTGGCCCGTACAGCTTGACGGCATATCCGTTATAGGACTTCACATAGCCGTTTTTCCAGTCGTCCCAGCAGGCAAAGCCCTGCTCCGTTGTCATCCAATTGGTTTTGCCCGCATGTATACCCTCGTAAAGCTGTGTCAAAAACGGCGGATAGTCGTTCGGTGCGGACATTTGCAGTCCGGAGGGTTGCGTATGATCATCCATGCATCCGTAATTTTGCGGATATAAATTCGGATGCACATGGCGATGGGCTGAAAATTTGGATTGTGCCTGGTATTCGAAAATTCCCTGATATTCGTCTCCAAACCCGAGTCCATAATGGCCAAATTCGTGCACCAGAGAATTACCCCAGGCAAACCCATCGGGTTCGGCACCATACATCACTTCGTACAGGTTGATATCGCATCCCGCTCCGTAATTGTCCATTTCTTTATATATGCCGCTAATACGCGCTGTGGGGATAGCGGAGTCTGGATGGATTTCCACGTCTGCGTTTTTGCGAGCGGCGGCGTCCTGATAGGTGAGATAAAATTTATGGTATTTCATCTGACCGTAGGACATGTGATACAAGTACTTAGATGCATTCGCCACCCCAAGTTTAAGCTTATCCATAAAATTCGGTATGGAGGGCGTCGACAGGTAATCCACGATTAAATTCCACTCGAATAGTGCATGCCCCAGTTCAACATCGATCACGCCCCCCCTGGCCGCAGTCTCCAACTGTTCTTTGCGAATGATCAGGCGGTCCCATACGCCGTCCCAGTCGGACAGCTCTCCCTCCGCGCCCGGACCAACATCGCTATCAATCCACAGCCGCCGCATAATGTCATCGACCATACCATGTGCGGCCTTGACGGCGCTTCGTGTATGAATCAATTTGCGAGCGAAATACGGCACGCCATCTTTAATGGTCATGCCGCTGACCAACCCCTGACTGTCGCTGACGGCCTTGACCGTGCTGAAATGGTTTAGGTAAAATTCTGCTCCGGAGACCTCTTCCCCCGCATCATAATGACCGTTATCGTTGTGATCAAAATAGATACGGAATTTTGCGTTTTCTTCCTCCGCCGTATAGAGCGTGAAGGGATCTGAGGAAAGAGTCTGGCCGCGGGCCGTTACATGCACTTCTGCGTTCACATAGATAATGTGTCCCAGATCTTCTTTCGCCTGCCATACGACCAGCTTCTTGTCTCCATCCGCCTGAATGCCAGCTCCGTACTGCCCCCACAATGTCGCTACTGTCAGCGGGGTTCCTCCGTTATGGGCCGTCGCCGATACGGCAACGGTTGCTTCATCGCCCTCTTCCCCCTCTAATACATAATGCAGGACAATTTTATCGACCACCGGGTCCTTAAACAGTGTAAGACCACTTAACCCATTCGGCTGAAGGCCGAAATCCCTCCGGGTTCCGGCATGCGGCGTCAGGTTATCCCGAAAGGCGGGAACCGAGACAAACCCTTTTCGACTCACCTTTATAAGCACATCCGAGGCGGACGGACTGGTAGCGCTATAGTTGCCATTGTCATCAGTGGTGACATAGCGGTCATGGACCAGTACCCGGGCCCCGGACAGTTTTTCCCCCGTTATTGCATTGGAAACCGTTCCGTACACATAGGTCGCAGGTTTGAAAACGGCATGCAGGTGTATATGATTGGTGACCGTCTCCATGAGGCTGTCGCGGGCCGGGCGGGCGGTGGGGCCTATCCAGTGGTCAAAACAGTACCCTTCACCCGCCAAGGCCTGCAACCACACATTTTGGCGCTCCGTATACTGTGACGCGACAGGCGATACGGTCACGGAGCCGACCCCGGAAGTGGTCACGGTCAACGTGTATTGCAGCGGATCATTGACGGTGAGCACAACGGACACGTCCTCGGTTCCGTTGGAACTGAAAACGGCGATGGTATCCCGGTAGACACCCGGTGACAGATTTTCCGAGACACAATCCACTTCAAAGATGGCAATCCCATCGGCCAGGGTGCGTATATCGTCCTCTGCCGTAGAGGGCGTCACCACACACCAGGATTGACCATTCGTCATATAGTAATGCAACAGTCCCTCGCCGGCTTCATTGTGCACAAAAAAGCGGAGTGGTTTCGGGGCGTGATAACGGGGGGTGTTCGTGGCCAGTGACGATGTTGATACGCCCAGTTCTCCATAGACGCTGGCCGTCTCCCTCACGTCAAACACCACTTCACAACGACCGGTCTGTCCAGCGCCGATCACGACCACCACGCCCGTATGGATACCTGAAGACAGCCCTCCCGGATCGAGCGACAGGCTGAACGGATCTTTCTCGGTGGTCACCAGGCCTGTCGAAGGGTTCACGCCCAGCCAGTTGGTTGAGGACGACAACGCATAGTCCAGCAGCGCCTCGCCCTCATTCCACACGCTCATTTTCAGATGAACGGGGGACCAGGAGGTCAGGGCTGCTGATACCAGATTAGTGGTACAGCGCAGCACGGCGGGCCGAGGCAGAATATCGAGCACCAGCGGAAAAGACTGTGGCGCGTTGGTGCCGTTAAATGAAACGGTCACATTGGCCGTATAAACACCCCAGCCCAACCCATCCAGCCCCGCCAGCAGTTGAACAGTATCCGTCTCGCCGGTGCTGACGCCGTCACCGCCATCAAACCAGACCCAATCAACGTCACTGGTCAGCGAATAATTGAGATAGTGGTCGCCAGCATTGCGAACGGTGAACGTGTTCGTCACCACGGATGCGCTGCCGTTAATCAGTTGATTGGTGTAGCCGGTCGCCATCAGGTCAGCCGTTGGGTTGATGACAAGGATATAACCCCAGTCGAGTCCTCCGTATAGAGTTCCCGGAAGATGCTCCAACAAGGACCATTCCAGGCCTCCGGAGCGCTGCAGAATATAAAGCCCAGCACCCCCACCGTATACTCCCTTTCGCATCACGGCCACCTGACTGCCGTCCGGTGAAAACGAGCAGGAGTGATAGGAATTGGTCGTTGATCGCGAAATCGTAAACGGTCCGCGACCAGAGGTTTCAATCAGTTTGATCACGTACGGTCCGTCATAACGAATTTGTTCGCAATACACGATCTGCCCGCCCATAGGATCATAATCAACGCTAGAGCGAGAATGTCCGGTGCCCGGCAGCACGACACTTAAGGCGCCGGTTGAAAGATCCATTTTCTTCAGCTCGGTACTGTTGTTCAGTTTGGATCGGCGCGCATAATAGACGATCCCGTCTTCGGCATCGTCAGCAAAAATTTCTTTCCGATCCTGCTCCGCCAGCACGGCCTGCTCCACGCCATCGGCATCATACAACGCCCATGAGGATTCATAGTCGGCATCCACCCGGGCCCACAGGCCGCCGCGTTCGCTGTGCGACCACCTGGGATCAAAACGATCATCGAAAGCCTCTGCCTGACCTGTGATCAGATCGACGAGAAACCATGTAAGGGTATCGCCATTGTAATAAATCAGTTTTGCCCCATCGTAGCTGACGTGCGGCATATGCGCCTGGCCAGCGGTGTCATAGATTTTTCTCAAACCCGAGCCATCAGGCCGGATCGACCAGATATCGCTGTCGCCGTCAAGCAGGGCGCTGAAAAGTATCCGTTCTTCATATGCCCCGAAGGGGGACCCGACCACCAGCTTGACGGGTATGCGTATGGTCTGCCCGGTACCCGCGATCGTGAACGCGCTCTGATAGACACCGCATTCCAGACTGGCCGTGTCCCACATCACCGGATGTTCATTGGTCATGCCGTCGCTCCAGAACATGCCGGAGGCCGAAGACAGCCACGTATCATTAGATCGGCCCGACAACGTATAGCCGACAGTATTGAAACTGCCCGCATTCCAAACGCGGATGGTGGCATCCGCTGCCTGCTCGCCCTGGCTGATAAACACATCCAGCGAAGAGGGTGTCACCGTAAAGGCCGTGGGAACCACCATATAAATAGCCACATCAAGGGGCGAATTAGAGGCCGTAAATGCATTCACTGAAATGAGGCCATTCTCGTAACGCCCCTCCGTTTTTCCGGAAGGATCGAGCAGCAGATCGTGAACACTGTGCACATCGGTGGCCACCCCGGTGGCGGGCACAATGTCCAGCCATGGATCGCCAGGATCGCTCATGGCCCACACATCATAATCGATCGAAGCCGGACCCGAAGCATTCCATACCTCAAACTGCTGGGTATAAATACCGCTATTGAGGGGAACGGTTACTTCAATGGCATACGGCCCGGTTGTTTTCAGGGTGTGCGAACTCGGAAAAACCTCTACCTCAAGCGCAATTAACTCATAATCGGGATCTGTACCGGGCGTCGTAATGCGGGCGTATTCGACATGATGACCCACCTCCAGCGTAACATCCTGAAAGTAAAAATAGAGATCATGGTAGGCGCCCGGCGCCACCGTGAAAGGCGTTTGACTGGCGGAGAGACTGCTTTTTGAAAACGAAACGGAACACGTCATCATCGAGCCGCCCGCATTGGAGACCACCAGCCATGAATAAAACATCGGCTCGATGCCAACCACCGTTTCCGCATACAGTCGGTTCGTTGAAAAAGCGGAAACCGGGGCCGGTGGCAGCACATTCAGGACAACCGGCGCATAGCTCGGATCATTGACCGCGTTGCCTGAAGCATAAATTTCAATGCGCCCGGTATAGGTGCCTGCCACCAACGCCGACATATTCGTCAAATAATAGCTGTGTCGAACCACATTACCACTGCTGGAACCGCTTGTATTGGAGACCGAAATCCAGCCGTCCATCGGTGTGAGGTTATAGGACATCGATGGCGGAACCGGCAGCGAACTGCCATTCCAGACATCCAGATAAAAAGCGGCCGATTCACTTGAGCCGGCCTGAATGGCCTCGTGAGCCGTCTGCGGAGAAAAGCGAATCACCTGTTGTGCCGCTGTCAACGTCATAATGACGGGTATATCCACCTGCACATTGGTGGCCTCTTCAGACACGACCGCTATCGCACCCGTATATGCACCGGCATCCATCTGCTCACTCAGAAAGGTGATGGCAAAGGTAGCATGTTCCCCTTCAACACCGGTACAGCTATCATCCTGAGGGTCCAGCGAAATCCAGGCATCACGGCTGTACACCTGCACATTCAGCCTGTTCGTCGACAGGGTGGACTCGCGCACAATCAAGTCCACGGGCAACGGCGCTTCCCCTTCCAGGCAGCCGACACCCACAGATGCCGGATCACACCATAAGCCTACAGCGAGAACCGGCTGAACCAAATAAAGAAGACTACTCAAAAAAAGGACGGGAAATAGCAGAATCTTGTTCATAGCAAAAACCTCATTGTTTATACGATAAGATGGCCGAATTTTGTAACCTTTACTTATGAAACCGTCAAGCGACCGTTCCGTACGCTGAAAAAACGCATTCTTCATATATCCCCCTCCTATATCCCGAGTCGGCATCTTTAGTAGACGCCACGATCAGAATTGGCTCTGTGATCGAATTCACACTACTTAGCATGTAAAAAAAACTAAAACAGTTGTTTTCTTGATCTATATAAACATAATATACTAAATTATGAAAAAGTTTTTTTGCACATTCGCAGCGTAGGTTTTTCTCTATTGAAATAAATGATGCACACACAGACAGTCTATGTGACAAAAGGCAGCGTTAAGTTATGACAAAACAGATCAAACTTTTTTCTAAAGGCATGAGTTTGCGGTGGTGGATTTTGCCGGTATGCATATTGGCGGCTATATGGATTGCTGGAAGCTGCTTTATCATCTGTGATTTACAACAAATATCCCAGTCTCCGGGAAGCTCATCAGGTGGTTGGTGCAATTCCCTTTTTATAAAAGTTTTTACAGTCGGGGGTGTTTTACTGGCCTTCCTGCTCTGTTATTTTAGTTTTTTATTGCGCGCAGAGGTGCAGACCTTCTGGAAGGAGAAGATCAAACGTGATGAGAATGAGCGTTTATTTTTGTCCGTCATGCATGCTTCAGATGAAGCTATTGTACTGATTGATGATCAAGGATTTGTCGACTGTAATAAAGCCTGTGCGCACATGCTGGGATACCCGAGCCGCGAGGCCTTTATTCAAACGGAACGGCCGGCAACTGCGCCGCCGACGCAGCCCGACGGGCGCAGTTCCATCGAAAAGGCCCATGAACTGGAAAAGGAAGCCTTTGAGTCGGGGTTTCAGCGCTTTGAATGGGTCAACCGCCGCGCTGACGGAACGGACTTTCCCGCAGATATAGCTATCACTCCAGTAATTCTGCGCGGAAAAAAAATGATTTATTGTGTCTGGCGGGATATTACAGAAGCTAGGCAGATTAAGGCTGAAAAAGAAGAGCTGCAGGCACATATGCAGCAGCTGCAAAAAATGGAGTCGATAGGACGCTTAGCCGGCGGAATAGCGCATGATTACAATAACATGCTGGGTGTAATCTTAGCCAATGTTGATATACTGCTGGAAGATTTGAACGCTGACAACCCATTAGGCAAGCCCGTCAAAGCGATTGAACAGGCGGCCATACGCTCTGCAAAGCTTACGGAACAATTACTGGCTTTCGCAAGAAAACAAAAAACCAAGCCTCAGTCATTGGATTTAAATGTGGCCTGCAAAGAAATATTGGAAATGCTGACACCGTTAATCGATCACCGGATTGAACTGCTGTTCAATCCGAACCCCCACCCTGTGAATGTGTATATAGACCCTTCACAGTTTAATCAGCTATTGACAAATTTATGCGTCAATGCGAGGGACGCCATTGCTGATCATGGGCGGATTACAGTTGCAGTTGACCCTGAAAATTTAAGCGAAGCCTTTTGCACTGTTCACTCCGGTGTAAAGCCGGGGAGCTATGTCTGTTTATCGGTTTGCGACAATGGATCAGGAATGGATGAACAAACGCAGCAACATCTGTTTGAACCCTTCTATACAACCAAACCAACAGGAAAGGGAACGGGTTTGGGCCTGGCAACCGTATATGGCATCGTCAAACAGAACAGAGGCACCATCACGGTAACGAGCAAAATGGGACAGGGTAGCAATTTCAAGATTTATCTCCCGGCAGGAGAGACGGCTCCTCTCCACAACAGTTCTGACGCGGAACAACCTGACAATGAATAGAATTTAAAGGATGCGGGGAAAACATTTGGCTCTTCGTACTATTTCGTGAAAAGCGTGTACTATCTCTATAACAGCAGCGAATAGTGCGTCCAACCGAATCCCGCCGAAGTCTCGAGATCACTCCGACCCTACGGAGCGCTATATCACGCCGGCTGTAGGACATGATGGTATCATGTCATGTTTTCCTGAGCCCAACACGGGGACATCCTATCCAAACTCGACATCGTAAACCTGCTCAACATCATAATCAATCTGCTACGCCAGCGGGTCCCGACCGCGCATCTGCGGCAAAACTCCCAACTGTCGAATACAGGTTGAACGTTGATAATGGTTACGCATTACACACGCGCTGACTATCCGTGAACCAAATCCAGCAGGGCCCGGCGATGGTGTTTTCGAATGTCCTCATATTCATCACGGCCGGCTACATTGTGCCACTCAAAAGGATCGTTTGCATGGTCATACAATTCCTCTTCACCATTGGAACAGAGCGTATACCGGTATCGCTCCGAGCGGACACTGTGATGAATCCCCGTCCGGCCTTTTGCGCTGGTCAGGGCTACCGAGGGGCCGCCCCATTCTCCATCGGGTTTTTCCATTAGCGGGCGCAGCGAATGACCATCCAGAGGGTGGCCGTGAACATCCCGGTTTGGGTCGGCCGGCAGGGAGCACAGATCCACCAGCGTCGGATACAGATCTATAAGCGATACGGGTTGAGTACATGCATCGCCACCCGTTATCCCGGGATGACTGATGATCAAGGGTATCCGGTCCGATTCCTCCCAGAAAGAGTCTTTAAAAAGATATTCTTTTTCCCCCAGGTGATAGCCGTTATCGCTGGTAAACAGGATCACCGTATTGTCGGCATAAGGACTCGCCTCAAGCGCATCGAGCAGGCGTCCGAACTGGTGGTCCACAAAGGCAACGGAAGCGAGGTAAGCCTGAACAAACTTCTTCAACATCCCGTTATCGTTTTCAGTTGCTATTTTATACTGAGCAAATCCATAGGGATTGTGCTCGACGGCCGCCCGCGCGCAATCATCTGTGTCGCCCTCAAGGATGGGGGGCAACTCAATTTCGTCCAGAGGAAAGCGTTGAAAATATTCACGGGGAACGATCATCGGGGTGTGAGGTTTCATATAGCCTACCCCGAGAAAAAAGGGCTCATCGCGCTGCTGCTGAAGCTTATCAATGGCCCAGTCCGTGAAGGCTTCATCAGGAAGCGGGTCGCGGTCGTCATCACTCACGTAATGAAAAGGTTTCTTCGTTTGCGGGTCATAAAAAACCTTCACTCCTTCACAGGGTGCGTAATACTCGTCCATGGGTCCGCAATCAAACTCAAAGGGAAATCGCATACGGTCATCCATCAGCCAACACCGATCAATGCCGCTATACCGCCTGGTATAATCTTCAGCGGCTTTTGTTTTAAACAGATGTGCATTGCGGGGATGCCCGATGACTTCTTCCGTCTGACTGTCGTACACAAAGGGGCCATAATTGGGGCCCTCGCCGTATTCGCTCCACATCTCTTTTTTGGTTATACCATGATGAAGCAATTTTCCCACTCCGTACACCCTGTATCCATTATGCTTGAGGTGTTCCGGCAAGCGCACGGCATCTTTCAACAGGGGAACACCCCTAAAGGGATTGTCACTCCTGGTGGTGATCGGCGGAACGGTATTTGCCCAATGATCCCAAATAGACAGACTGCCGGAGCGGTGGGGATAAATACCGGAAAACAGACTGTCGCGGGAGGGCACGCAGACAGGACTGTTGTTCTGCGCATTCATAAAAGATGTGCCCTTTTCGCGGAGGCGGTCTATGTTGGGCGTCGGCGCATGGAGGCTGCCGCCAAATCCGTTGACCATACAGTTGAGATCGTCACACAGAACTAAGAGAATATTCGGTCGGTCACGCATAAGTTACACTCATAGCATATGGAGGCGACCAAGTTCAACTGTTTATGGGGGGAGGCTCGCAATACTGATCTTATTCGAGTGAGAAATCCGCCAACACGGGATCATGATCGCTGACGCCTCGAGCAGGATGATGGGATTCGTAGGTATAATCGCTGTTAAGGTGCCCGGGATACACATCCACCAGCCGTTGGTGAAGTTCACCATTGACAAAGAGGTGATCAAGTGTTTGCGACTGACCCTCAAAAATATACGTATAAGCCGCGGAGGGATACCGCCGCAGAATGACATCATAAAGGTTTGAAAGGCCAGCTTCATAGAGAGCTCCCAGCTGATCTGTCGGTTCTTCGGGAATCGGTTCGTCAGGGCGCGGAAAGACGTTTAAATCGCCACCCACTACGATCAGAGCCGCAGGGTTCAGGCGGCGAATTCGCTCCACCAGGGAAGCATTGAAAGCGGCCTGGGATCGGCGCTTTTCAATATACTTGTCGGGGCGACTCTTAAAATGATTATTGATAATATACAGATCCGTTTCCCGCTGGTCGACGAGCACCGAAAACAGCGCGATCTGGGGACAGCGGGAAAAAGCGAGACCGCGATGATCCCACAGATTCAAAGCCTTAGGATTTACAGCCTGGCGGGTAAAGGCGACACAGCGCCCCAGCGCCGGCACATCGGGGGTCGCCCCGAGCAGCGGGTGACCGGCCGTGGGTTCTTTCAGTTGAATACGCTCCGGGCGATACAGAAAACCGCAATTAATGCCGCGCATATCGGCCCCCGCGCGATCCATGGCGGGCAGGTAGTGTATTCCGCCCTCCCGTTGGATAACATCACAGAGGTCCTGCAGAATATCAGAGACCCCATCCCGATTATCTACAAAGCTGGCAACGGGGTACTGCCCGGCCATCAGAATGTCCTGGTCTTCCACTTCCTGTAGCAACAGGACATCGGGAGCCCCCAGGTCCACCACGATCTGTTCTGCAATTCCCTTCAGGCGCTGTGTATATGCCTCCTGCGAATCGGGGACATAATTTTCCAGCTTAACCGGCCCGTTGGTGTCATCACGCGAGACGGCAAAATCTCGCCGATCAAACGGGTCATCATTAAAATCATACAGGTTTTCCACATTGTAGGTGCCTATGCGCAAGGTGTTGGATTCCGCCGGTTGTGTGACAGGTGGCTGCGATGACGGGTCGGCACTCTCTGTGAAACGCGGCAGCTCAAAGGGATGCACGGTATAAGAGTAAGGCCATTGCAGTAAACCGCCCCTAACGGGTTCGGCGAGGGTGGCCAATGATTGAACCGGGGGCAACAGGCGCCGCAAATCTTTCGCGCGGTCTTTTAATCCATAGTCACCGATACAGATACGATAACCGTTTCCGTTATCCACCATACTCGGCAAGTCATCAAGGGGGTGTGAATCGCGAAATACTCGCCGCGCATACACGTTCGTTCTTTGGGAAACCGGCAGATCGGCACGTATTCCGTAAGCGATGCTGAATGTATTCCACCGGGAACTTTTGCGCCCGCCCTGCATAATGCAGTCCGCCGGTAATGAAAACAGCATGCCCTCTCTGCGCTCCCAATAGCGCGCAGCCTCATCAGCATGCACGGGCGGCCGGGCCTCAATAAAACCCAGTTCCTCCTCTATATTCACCGCACTACGCAGGACACCCAGCAAAACGGGTTGCGCCATCACTGTCTGCCGACGCCGTTCCTCAATCTTGCCTCGCAACACCAATTCATCGCCAATCTGAGGTTCGTAGCTATCGGTACCGCTTTGAATAACGCGGTTGGTGTGAAGATGTATATAAAGGCCATCAGAAGTCAGAGGACTCTTATCCGCGGTATCAGGTGTATTCTGAATGAGAAAACCGTACTGCGGGTGATCACCCTCTCCCGACATCAGCGTTTTCTGGCAGACGACTCCGCGAACAGAAACAATTTTGCCCACGACGGGAGAGCGATGTTCTTCCGCAGCACCCCCCTCTTCGACAGCCCCCTGCACATACCCAATGGGCATCACTCGGTCGGCACATCCCGTCATAAAGGCAAGAAACGACACCGCGACAACCGTCACCGTCAGCTTGGAACAACGCGATTTTTTCATAACGAATTTTAAACACACAGGTATCATGCCGGAATAATCGTTCTATAACGCCGGGCAAACAACAGGATAATTGTTCAGATTATGTTCAGCACCTGAAAACAGATTCAGCCGAATAAACTTGAGTCAGACCGTATGATTCCATTATATACAGAAACAGAAAATCAAAACGTTTTCGAATGCTGGGCAATATAATATACGGTTGGAGGATATCATGAGTAGAAAGAATGTGATTGCACGATGGATAGTTGTAATGAGCGCCCTGGTGATAATGCCTGTGGCCATTTGTCACGCCGACAAGGAAAAGGATGCACTCAGAGAAAACGTAACCTCGCTGCAGGCTGATTTAGATGCGGCCAATGCAGCCAATACTGACTTAAGGGAAATGGTAGAAACGTTACAGGATGACCTCGAAAAAGTCGGGGCGGCATCCGAAAAGGCCATGGCAGATAAAGAAGCTGATCTGACGCGAAAAATTGCCGACCTGCAGAAAGAAATAGGCGACCTCAACGCCCTGAATGACGAACTGCGGAAGACCGAAGAAAAAGCGGAAGACCTTGAAAAGAAGCTGGCGGAAGCCGCGCAGCAACTGAGCGAAACGCAAAGCGAGCTACAGGCAAAAAGTGATATGATGATGAAATCCAAGAAGGAGGCCTCCGACGCCCAAGGCGAAGCTACAAAAGCGAAAAATGAACTGGCGGCTCTTCGGGATATGGATCAGACAGAATATGCGCTGGCCGTTGCACTGTCACGGGAACGCCCCGAGGAGGGGTTGGCGGCACTGGATAAATTTATCGAAAAGTTTCCCGGTAGCGAACTGCTCGATGAAGCTCGCTCATACCGGGTAGAGGTTCTGGCCATGATCAAGCAGATGAAGAAGGAAGCCGCTAGTCGCAAGGCATGGAAAGTGGAATATGATGATTTTCTAAACAGAACGCCTGTCGCCGCAGGCGGGGGCGGATACGATAGAATGCCACTGAAGGTGGAACCGGCCGAGTAATAAGCCGGGCACATATCATGCGTCGCCAGGGGCTGTTCTTTTTTTGACAGCCCCTTTTATTTATGCTGAATGATCCTACAGCGCAAACGAATCTCATCAAACGGCTCAGCCTGAAGCGCCCCGTATGCGGGCTGGCCGTCACCGCCATTGCGGGTTGTATTTTTGGAAGGTTGTTCCCGTCTGTTCATGCCGCTATCTGGTTTGCGGCGGGCAGCATGCTACTGCTCAGCCTAGTGTTGATTCGTGCTCGCTACGGGTTTTTCTTACTCTACGGCACCTTTTTCTGCCTTTGCCATCTTTCCGCTTCGATCTCTATCATACCGGTTGCTCCGCGCCATATCGACCCGTTCGCAGATGCGCCGGGACGGTATGCCGTGCTCCTGGGTGATATACTCTATGCCCCCGAAACAAAAACGTATAACAGCAACAAGAGCAGATCTTCATCCTATCCTTTTAAATTGCTCGCTCATTATCGCGACGGGGAATGGATAAAAACGGACGGCATCATTCTCGTGCGCCATGTTCAATCCGGCGCGGCGACACCTCCCCGCTATGGGCAACGATGGATTCTAGAGGGCCCTCTGCGGCCGCTCGAACATGCGAGGGCAGATTATTTTAAAACGATCAAACACGCCCTGAATGTTCAGCCGGCGCAGGGAAGACGGGTCGCGGAGAGCGGCGGAAATGCTTTTTTGTCGTGGTGTTTCAGGCAACGGGAAAAGGCCTATCATCTGATTCAGGCGGGCACGGGTGATCGCCCCGCCCACACCGCTCTGCTGGCCGCTCTCATTCTCGGCAAGCGCGAACACGTTGACTCATCCATATACCGACTTTTCGCCCAGACCGGGGCGCTTCATATATTGGCTATATCGGGTTTACATGTGGGGATGATAGCCATGATGCTGACTTTCGTTATACGTCTGGCCGGGGTTCCCCGGCCCTATTGGATACTGATACTGGGGCCGGCACTACTGCTGTACATTGCGACGACGGGTATGAAGGCCAGTGCGGTACGCGCCGGTATCATGGCCTGCTGTTACTGGTCCGCGCCCCTTTTCAATCGAAAGGCCGACGCCGTAAGCGCACTTGGCCTGGCCGCGGTCCTCATTCTACTCATCGCCCCGGGACAGGTATTCGACGCCGGCTTTCAAATATCATTTACGGTTGTATTGGGGCTCCTGATGATGGCTCCATCCGTATACAACCTTTTTCCCACCGGCGACCAGTT
The DNA here is from genome assembly GCA_964464115.1 of uncultured Verrucomicrobiota bacterium. Lineage (GTDB taxonomy): Bacteria > Verrucomicrobiota > Kiritimatiellia > CAYTQP01 > CAYXEW01 > CAYXEW01. The sequence goes on along the minus strand of CAYXEW010000035.1, from coordinate 4,380 downwards.
CACGTGGAGGCCGCAAGGAGAGCGCGGCGCGCGCGATTTTATTACCCGTTTTGCACGACAGATGCAGCGGGGGTTCTACCGGCTACTGGCCGCTTCGCTGACGGCCTGGGCCGCATCGCTTCCCTTTATTATTTTTTACAGCAACACTTTTTCACCGGTGGCCATCCTGGGTAACATGATCGTGATTCCCTTGGCCTTTGCGGTCCTGCTCTCCGGCTGTATCACCATTGTGCTGGGGGCTTTGTGGATCGGATTTGCAACGCCGTTATCTTTATTGAACGGCCTGCTCATTGACCTTTTACTGCACATCCTTGAAGCTCTTCGCACGCTGCCTTTCAGCTATGCCTATTTTCGGACACCGGCTGTCATTGAAGTCATCGCTCTCTATGCCATCATGCTCTCTCTGTGCTTAACGAAAAAACGCTGGCGGTGGGTCGCGGCCGCGGCCGCTCTATTGACGGCCGGCATTTGGGTCGTGGCCGAAAGTCGACCGACCGGTCTCGATATCTGTGTGGCGGATGCCGGCCATCAGTATACCGCCATCCTGTCAATGAACCGCCGCCACGTGCTGATCAACACCGGCTCACACTATCATTTTTACACGCTAAACCGGCAACTTAAAGAAAAGGGCATCAACAGGCTGGACCGTTTAATCTTGCAGGATGAGGCTGCCGGTCAGGAAGAAATTATCGACACCCTGCGGGACATCGTGGATATTAAAGAAATCAACGGCCCCGGTTACGCTGCACAGCCAAAAAGCCAACGCGAACCGGACGCCATACATATGTTCAACGGAATCGACCGCAAGGGGGAGGCTCCGCCACTGTTACTTGCATACAAGACCAACAGCGTATTGTTCATCCCCTATATTCGATACACGCAAGCCAAACAACTAGCGGACGATCCACACGGCTATGCCGATATCTGGATCGGCGATGCCGGATCAATTGAACGGGTGCTGCAACAGTGGGACGTCGACAGAAAACCCCTACCAAAAAAGCTGATTCTGGCGGGGCACTACGTCTTTCAACGAAAGGGACGGCGCTCTGTTATCCCGGAGCATATAGAGACCACTTCTCTGGATGAGGCGGGACTCATCACGCTCCACTTTTAACCTGTATCCGACAGTTGAAATGTGGAACACGATCCACCGTTTTGTAGGGCTGGAATAGAAAAGAGAGCTTGATAAAAGGTACAGAGGTCAACACTGACACTTTCCAAGGGCTTCCTTATTTTGCTATTTTGAGGGCCGCCCCCATAGGCGACCCCTTAGGCCATTATTTCCTGCCGTATGGCCCGACCCGTCTCGCGGAAGTGGCGGATCTCAATCCCATCGCTGAGTCGGCGTGATTCGCCGTTGTAGATGAGGAGGGATCGCTTGATGTTGCTGATAACCTGTTTGATACGCCACAAGCCCTTGAGCTGGTCGAAAGAAAAGGTGTCGGCTGATTTTATTTCTATGGTGGCAAGCTCTCGTCCGGATGGAATCAATATATCCACTTCGTTGCCATTGCTATCGCGATAAAAGTACAGTTCTCCGGTTTCTCCGGCATGGGTAAGGGTTTTGAGGCATTCGAGGACCACGAGGTTTTCAAACAGGAGACCAACCACCGGATCGCGGGTGATCTCAGCGGGGTTGCGGATGCCGAGCAAATAGGCCAGCAATCCAGTATCCATAAAGTAATATTTGGGCGCCTTGATGACCCGTTTGCCGAAATTCTCAAAATAGGGCGGGAGCTTGAACAGGAGAAACGATGCCTCGAGAATGGATAGCCAATGCTTGATCGTCTTGGCATCCACCCCGACATCGCCAGCCAGAGAGCTGTAATCGATCAGTTGACCGATACGGCAGGCCATCAGTTTCATCATTTTTTCAATCGAGGAGGCATCCTTGAGTTGGATGATCTGGCGGAGGTCGCGCTCTACGTAGGTCTGGTAGTAGTTGGCGTAGGCGGTTCGCGGGCGCATCTTCCGGTCATAGACCGCAGGCAGAAAGCCGTGGAAGATGTAGTTCTCAAAATTGGGGAAGGTTATACCGGCGTCTTCCAATTCCGTGATAGAGAGGGGAAGAAGCTTCAGGATAGCAGTGCGGCCGGCCAGCGACTGGATAATGGCCTCGCGAAGGCTGAGTTGATGCGATCCGGTCAGAATAAATCGCCCCAAGATTTGCTCCTCATCCACCAATCCTTGGATGTAGCTCAAGAGTTTGGGCACCCGCTGGATTTCATCGATGATGACCGGACCGGTGAACTGACGAAGGTAGGCGCGGGGGTCTTGTTCCGCCCATTCCCGGATGTCGGGTATTTCGAGATTTGAATAAGCATGGTCGGTCAGGATGGTCTTGACCAAGGTGGTCTTACCCCGCCTGTCTTGGCCCTAGTACGGTTACAACGGGATATTCTTTCATCAACTGGATTAACTCGCGGGATATATGCCGATAAATCATCATAAAGAAAATAAATAAAGTATGTGGTTTAGGATTTTAACTCCTTAATTGCATAATTATATACCATTACCATTCGTGTCAGCCGGGCAGTCAAAAAGTTCTTCGCTGGTTTGCAGTGGTTTAGGGACATCTGGCTCCCAGCCGCATTATTTTTGGCCGCGAAACTTGGGCTAAGCAAAGCCCTTCATAAAATTAATACTGCACACATCACAGGCTGCCCCCTTTTCCTAATCCTTAATTTGTTCGGCTTTGTGCTTGGCATATCGATGTCCGGTCTACATCTGGTCTTCATCGACGCAAACTGCGCAACTGCACCGGCAATACAAAGGAACAGTGAAACAAGATTCACTACCTTGGATGTCTTTCCGCTCTGCCTGATCGAAGACTCCAATTCTTCTATGCCGCGGTTTACATCGTTCGCCAGACCATTTATCTCATCCTGAAATCTGACATTGCCGATCTGAACGTTGTATGAAGGAGGGATTCGGACCGAAGTCCTCGGAAGAACTGTTTCTGCCGATTTGTGGGAATCGTAGACAAGCCTGGCAAAAATGGCCGCGAAGATGATCCAGATTAATATGAACACTTTGTCAGTGATGTTCTTCATTATCTTCTCTTTCTCTTCCTGCCGAACGATATGCCTGAGCGGCGGCTGTAAGCCGTACGCTCGAGGCGATGGTTGGGCTATTTAATGAGAATAGTTTTTAATCAAATTCATCATCCAGTTAAATCTTTCTCTTTTCTCATCCATAGAGAGATCTGCTTGAGATGTATGAAATTGATTTCCTAATTTCTTGCCTTGTTGTTTGCGTTTTAACTTCCTTTCTATGATATCCTTTCGATGAGATTTGAAATACAAGAAGTGAACATACAGAAAATTCTGATCTTTCTTGATAATATACGGCGATATTCTCTGCTTCGAATGATCGAGTACAGATGGGTTATACGTCATTGAGAAAGAGGTATTTTCTCTGAGTTGATTCCAAACATTTAGATATTCCTCCCAATAGTCAAGTCTATCAAGCATATCTAGAATGAAGATACAGAGCCTTGACATCATTTTTTCAAATTCATCACTTGCTAAATCATCTTTGTTTTTTTCGACAATCTGTATAAATACACTGGTTGCAGTAAGAGCCTGCTCATAAGCTCGTGTTTTAATTACTATTTCTGTAATGTAGTTCCACGTTGGATATGCAGTAAGTTTTCTTATTTGATCCAGCGACAAGTTGCTACAAGGAATTAAAAAGTTATTAATTAGAGATGGTAATATAGTCATATTCTTATAATAAAAGTCATTATTCTGTTTCATCTGTTATGATTGGACCTACAGGACAGTCCGTTGGTCTTGTGTCATCCCATGTTTCAATCAGCTTCAATTTTGACCGATCAAACCACCACTTGATAAGTCTAATTTGTCGTTGAGTTGGACTACCATTAAGTAAATTGCCTGTTTCTATAGAAAATGTTGCAGAAAAACCATCTCCTTTTATGTGGAAGTGTGGTGGTGGATGTTCACGTGGGTTAATCTCTATCCTTACGCCACAGACTATGTCAACTAGAGCCTTTTGAATCATCAAACGCCCATCACTCCAAACGTTATACTGAGGACCCAGAAGTTCTTCAAGAGGCTCAGCAAGTTCATTTAGAGTGTTGGCATCACGGATTTTATTCTCAAAATATTTATCCATTTCTAATTTATCTTATCTGCCCAACAAATAGCGTTTTATGCCGAGTGCTGCCGCAAAATAACGTTAGTTTATGCGAAAAACCCCCGCCAGCAGTATTCGGCATAAAATGATGTTGGACGTGGCCCCTTCGCGTTTATTTTCCTTCTATGGAATTTATACGCAGGTGTGTTGGTCCGGGCAAGAATAATTGTAACAGTTTAGCTGGTATTATGAGCGTATCTCTGGTCAAAAACGGCGCCGCGA
>CAYXEW010000034.1:0-23433 GCA_964464115.1 uncultured Verrucomicrobiota bacterium | reverse complement strand
CGTTCATATACGGTTAATAAAAGAGAGTCAGAAGGGGGCCGTTAATGGACATATACGGACATTAATAAGAAGTGAAAAGAAGGGTTGCTGATTGCAAACAGGATTCATTTTGTCCAATAACAAAGCACGAAGCACAAAGCACGAAGCACTAAATACTTATCAATCAACACATCTGCGGTTCACTAACTCTTTATGAAAAAACCTGACATATCAATCGTTATTCCGACGTACAACAGGAATGATGAGCTTGTTCAAACGGTTGACAGCGTTTTGCCGGAAGCCAAACGTATGGGAGCAACTGTATTCATCATAGATCAAACCCCGGACCACGATGAAAGCACTATAACGTATTTAGAGTACGGTAATCAAAAGCATGATTTCAAGTGGATTAAAATGGCCCATCCTTCTCTTACCGGGGCCCGTAACACCGGCCTTCGCGTGTCAGCCTCTGAAATTGTTCTCTTTGTCGATGATGATGTGCGGATTCCGGCGGGGTTTATTGAGCGTCATGTATCCCAGTATGAAGATCCTCAAATCGGCGGTGTCACCGGCCAGGTCTATGTTCCCTACCATCATAATACAGTTAATTACGATCATCCGGAGAGGGTTGCAACGCGGCATTTTTCAATGGAAAAGGCCGGGAGGACTGACACATTTATCGGGTGCAATCACAGTGTGAGGCGTAAGGCTATGCTCGAAGTCGGGGGCTATGATGAAGCATTCGTGGCATCCGCCCATACGGAGGATTTTGATGCCGGCCACCGCCTGACGGCCAATGGGTATAAGATAATGTATACACCGGATGCATGGCTGTTTCACACCAAGGCGCCCTCCGGCGGGTGCCGGGTGGGCGGGTCATCCGCGCCGGAATGGACCCATACGGCCAATTTTTTCATCTATGCTTTCCGCTATGCGGCAGATCGCAAACTGTTCCGATATTACGTTTGGCAGGCTTTGCGCGCCGGCCCGCTGAGAAAGCAAGTGTTAAAGCATCCAGGGGGCTGGGCATCGAGCTGGAGGGGGCTTGTCCGCGGTTGTTTTTACGGGTGGACTCATCGGCAGTTTAAGGTCGAAGCGTGATCTGACATGAAAACAAGTCAGTTTTTAATTACATTAAATACTTCAAGATACAAATAGTACATATATAATGGAACGAAGTCTTTAGTATACAGCTTGATTGCACTGTTGTACGTTTATGGTATATACGTTTAGTAAAAGAATGGGTTAATAAGCCCTGATGATGAGGTTTTTATGACAGTTAAAAACACATGCGCAACTATTATGTTGGTGGTGTTCAGTTGGTTGCCGGTCGGTTTTGCCGCGAACTATTACGTGAATGACGGCATTACAGCGGCAGATGTTTACACGACGGCGATTGGTAATGATGCCAATGCCGGCACATCCCCCGCCAGTCCGAAGGCAACGATTAACAGCATTATTACCACATATGCTCTCTCAGCCGGTGATACCGTTTTTGTCGACACCGGCGTTTACAGCAACCAAACCTTCAGCATAAGTAGCGCTGATTCGGGCAGTGCTGTCGATTATGTGTACATAACGGGATCGACTAACGGCACCGTTATCGATGCCGTCAGCCTGCCCCCCAGCGTGATCGCATTATCAGGTGCTGACTACGTCAAATTGACAGACTTGACGGTCAGGCGGGGGCGAAACGGTGTTCGCGTTACATCGGGCTCTGATAATTGTATTTTTGAGAACATCAAAGGTGAAGACTGCAGTACAGCAGCTTTTCAGAATACTTCGGGCTCGAACAATCGTTACTTCCGCTGTCAGGCTGAGCGGAATAGTCTGGCATTTGAATATACAGCAGGCACCGGCGTATCTTGGGATTCCGGGCTCATTATCAGCAATGATTTTGCCTTTAAAAATGTGAACGCGCAAGTATCTGTCAGTAACAGTATCATTGTCGGTGGGGCGGTGTTTTTAGGCGGTAGTGACTATAACGGCGATCATAATATTTTCTGGGATTGTGTGATCGATACGCAAGCACAATATCCGAAGCTGTATGACCTGCAGAAAGCCCTGAACCGTTGGCGCAGGACGACTTATGCGGACCCGTTGCTGACCGGAAGTGAAAAGAGGTCCCAAAGTGTAATAGGTACCTACAGCAACGGCGTCTATGTTCAATATACAAATCACAGCCCGGCCATTGATTTTGCAGGCAGATCGGAACCATTTGCTCAGGAGCCGGCTCCAAATGGTTCCCGTGCCAATGCGGGGCGGTACGGCGGCACTGCAACAGCCAGTAAAAGTCGCACCAATGCATGGTTGCTGGCTCTGACGGCTAATGATGGAGGGCATTTTTCGGGTACCACCAACCTGCTCTACTGGAATTACGGTGGGTTCACCAATGGTGCCACCGTGAAGGTTCAGTTTACTCTGAACGGCGTCATGACGAACTGGCAGGATATCGCTACAGGTGTTCCCGTTACCAATGAGTTTGTTAACTGGGATGTCAGTTCGGCGGGATCCGTGAGTGCTTTTTGGCGCGTACAGGCAGAAGCAGAGACGAATGTGTGGGATGCAAATCAGCAATTCGTGTCCGTCAATGGTGGCGTGGCTCAGTATTTTGTGAACGATACGAATACGGCAGGTGATGTTTACTGTTCGGCGGTTGGGTCTGCGCAGAATACGGGATTGGCACCCGATCGCCCTCTTGATCGTTTATCGACGCTGGTTAAGCGCTATAAACTGGGTGGACGCGATGAGGTCTATGTGGATACGGGACACTACCGCACGGAATCTGTCCGGATAACTAGTCGCGACACAGGCAGTCTTTCCAACGGTTTTTTGACCATCATAGGCAGCACCAATGAAGTAGCGGGAAAGTCGCTTCTTGAAAAAGGTGATGCCATCAATGAAGTGGTCCGTTTAGACGGGGTTCAATACCTCATATTAAAACACCTCCGCATGCAAGGGGCCCAGAATGCTCTCAGAGTAGACGGGGATAGCCATAACAACCGTTTTTATGCGCTGGAAATACGGGAGGCCTCCGGGGCCGCTGTGCTGAACAATGTCGGCAATTCAAATACTTATGATCGGTGTACTGTGGCGGAGTCGCAGACGGGCTTTCAGCTTAACACAGGTAACAGCTTGACGTGGAACGGGGGTCTTTCCATCAGTAACACGGTGGCTTTTCTCAACGCCGGCACCAGTGTGACCATCAGCAACAGTGTCATTGTCGGCGGCACGGCATTTGACGGCACCGGCCCCGGTTCCGGCGATTACAACGTGTTCTGGAACCTGAACGCGATCCATGATGATATTTTTTACCTCAATTTGCAGGAATTCCAGTCAGATCAGGGCGGCTGGTGGAATTCAATTGTTGCCCATCCCGGACTGGCCGATATGAGCGCTGGCCAATACTATCCACTGAGCCCCGAAGGCCGGTATGATCCCGCCGCGGGCGCCTTTGTCACGACCGATACAAACTTCTCCGTGCTGGTTGATTTCGGCGCGCCGTCGCATGCCTACAGCAATGAGCCGTCGCCAAATGGCGCCCGCCTGAACGCGGGCCTTTACGGGAATACAGATAGGGCATCCAAGGGGCATACCAATGCCTGGCTGCAGGCCCTCACATACAACGATGGCGGGGTGCTCGTGGTGCCCGGTGATACGATCTACTGGACGGGCGGCAACTTTGCAACGGCTGCGCTGGTGCGTGTTGAGTTTGCCCTCGATGGCATTAATTACGAGAGTACACCGATAGCGACGGGCTTGCTGGCCTCCGCCGGAAGCTATACCTGGGTAAACACGAATTATCCGTCCTCAACGAATGCGCGCTGGCGCGTCGTGCTGGAAGATGATCCAGTGGTGATGGATGCCATCGACAATACATTTGAGCACAAAAACGGCCCCTATATTTACTATGTGAACGATGGCAGCATCGAGGGCGACGGTCCGGACTGGGGTGTCGGCGACAATTCAAATTTGGGACTTGCCAAGTCGGCACCCAAAGCCACATTGAAATCAGTATTGGACACCTATTCACTGAGTAGAGGGGATACGATTTTCATCGGCAACGGCTCGTATGAGCTATCGTCGGCTCAGGCCATAACCTCGACGGACAGCGGTGACACTAATGACTCTGTCTATATTATCGGCTCGACGAACAGTCTTGCCGGCGGCACGGTTTTTAAGAACTATGGGCTGGCGCTGAACGGGGCCGCCTATATCAGTATTGAGCGCATTGGTATACAGGGCGCTTCGATCGGTTTTGATTTATCCAACGCGCAGACGGCAAGCATATCGCGGTGTTTTGCTTATGATTGTGATATGGGGTTGAAGGTCGATGGCGGCGGCGGCAATACCGTAGAACATGCAGTGCTTTACGATAATCGACTGGGTTTGAATGCCGTGAGTGGATTCATTCACATGTCCAACAGCGTTGTGGTGGCGCAACGCGACGATGCTTTTGGATATCGTGCTCATGCTTATACCGCGATTGCGGGTGATTATAATGTCTTGTTTGTTGAGAGCAATGCCGTATCGGCTACGGTGATCGGCAGTGGTACCAACATTGATACCTTAGCCTCATGGTCTGCCCTCACGGGCTACGAGCGGCACAGTCTGGATGTCCGACCGCTTTTTGCCGATCCGGGAAGTCTTGACTTTCACCTGAAGTCGGTTGCATTTAATGGGCGTTATGTGCCGGGCACTGGTTTTGTACAGGATGCCGTAGAGTCGCCGCTGATTGATGCGGGCCCCCCCGCTTATGCGTTCAGTGAAGAGCCCAACAATAATGGTAACCGCATCAATATGGGTCTCTTCGGGGGTAGCTGGGAGGCGAGTAAGTCCTCTGGTGACGACTACATTCGCACCGCTAATTATAGTTGGGGCGGCTGGATGAAGAGCACGGGAGTCTTTCACTGGGTGGCCGGCGGCGCGGCCACCGGGCACACGGTGCTTGTTGAAATTTCGACTGACGGCGGCGACCATTGGGACACCGTTGCCTCGGGTGTAAGTGCCGACCGGGAGTTGCAGGGCTATAATGCACTGTCGACGAATGATTCGCCCTCCTGCCTGTGGCGTGTGACCAGCGAAATCAATGCATCGCTGACAGATCAAACAACAAACTTTTTTGCCATACGCAAAAATCCCTTTACACTGTACGTCAACGACCTCTCGACGGCGAACGATATGTATTGTACGGGGGTGGGCGCATCAACCAATTGGCCGGCATCGGCCGCCCGGCCGCTCAACTCTCTGAAGCGCGCGGTAGATCTGTTTGACCTCGAGCCCGGAGATGTTATCTATATCGATACCGGATCCTACAATACAAATGTAGCCGTTTCAGTTGGACGCAACGACTCTGGCTCCAAAAGTGCCCCCGTGCAGATTGCCGGATCGACAAATGATCTGCCAGACCGTACGGTCATGCACGCCCTCAGCCTGTCGAATGCCGCTCTGACGCTGGCGGCGCTTGAACATGCTGTCATCTCAAATATAACGCTGACTGTGGACAGTGCGACAGGGCTGCATGTGTTCAATTCAACGAATATCATCCTCGAAGGTCTCTTCGTTTCATCTTCTTCAAACAGTGGTGCCCTGGTGGAAAGTTCGGATGCTATTCACATACATCATTCATCATTTGCAAACAATAAAGGCTATGGTCTCGTGCTGAAGAACAGTGACGGTGTCGACCTCTCGCACTGTATCATCTGGTCTAATTTGACCGGCTGCCTATATCACAGCAATGGCCTGCTTAATGTGGAGCAATCGGTGCTGTCCGCAGTCGGAGAGGATGCGACGGTCTACGAGTTTCAGGATGCTGCGGATATCTCCGCCGATTATAACAACATTATCCGATATGATAATGCCGTGGCCGGCATATTGAACGGACGCATTTTTGCCACTCTTTCAGATTGGCAGGCCTACTCAGGAAATGATGGTTCATCGCTCAGTCATGAACCCGCGTTTGCCGACCCTGTAACTATGGATTTTCACTTGCGCACGACATCGCTAAACGGGCGGTACATTCCCGGGGCCGGTTACACGGGTACAGATATAATAGACACGCCTCTGGTTGACGCAGGAAATCCTTTAGCGCCGTATACCGATGAGACGGACCCTGACGGGTCGAGGGTCAATATCGGGTTATACGGAAACACGGCTCAATCAACCATTCGTACGGGCGCGTGGCTGGTGGCCGTTTCGTTCAATGACGGCGGGCGTTTCAGGGGTACCAATGAATTGTACTGGCTAACCGGCGGTTCCGCTACGGGCGATTGTGTCAACATCCAGATCAGCATCGATAATGGAGTAGTATGGTCTAATGTGGCCACATCACTTTGCGGCACAAACCGCTATCAATGGGATTCGGGCGATAACATTGCCCCCCAGGCCCGATGGAGAGTGATAGAAGAAAATTCGAACTACTGGGATGAAGTGGATGAGACGTTTCAAATAGATAATGGAGCCATCAGTTATTATGTAAATGATAACAGTACCGCCGGCGATGTGTACACAGAAGCGGTGGGCTCTTCGCTCAATAGTGGAACGGACCCGTTTACACCCAAGGCCTCGATTAGCGAGGTGCTCAGTGCGTATCAGATTAAGCCCGGTGACCGTATTTTTATCGATACGGGCTCCTACGATCTGAACAGTACGATTGTCTTTGAGGATTTAGATGGCGATACGGCTAACGTGTTTAAAGTAATTGGCAGCACAAATGAGGCCGCCGGCGGGAGCACACTGAACGGTGCCGGCGCATACGAAGGTATTCAGATTAATAACTCGGAGTATGTCGAGTTCGAACATTTACGCTTGTATAACACTGTCGGTTCTGTCGCTCTGACTGAATCCACGAATGTAACGTTGCGCTGGATTCGTTCCGAAATGTCGGGCCAGTCCTATACGCATTACAACCTGACGGACGCGGTAGAAACCCGTTTTGAGCATTGCACGGCTGTGGGTGGAAGCATTGCGCTGGCTCAGCAGGAGAAGAAATCAGGGCATATGTCCTGGGATAACGGCGTGATGATGTCCAACAGTTATGCGGCCGTGTATCTGGAAGACGGTTCGGTCAGTATGTCGAATTCAGTCATATGGCTGGATGGATCAGAACGGTATGCGTACTACTATGAGGTCAACGACGGCATACGTGCGGATTATAATAACTATCACTTGTTGAATGGCTCCAGGGTGGCCCTGTTCCCCATTAATAAATCTGACAATCTCATTTATGAAAATGTCGATCGATGGCGGCTGGGTACGACTCAGGATGTTCATTCGTTGACGGTGGATCCGCGCTTTTATGATGCCGCTCAGGCAGATTTTCACCTGCTCAGCCAGGCGGGGCGATACGATTCGACCATTGGCGGTTTTACGAACGACGCGGTTTCCTCGCCTCTCATAGATGCCGGTGTTGGCATTTATTCTAATGAAACCGCTTTTAATGGCGGCTATGCCAATATCGGTTTATATGGAAATTCAGCGGAAGCCAGTCGCACGCCGACCAACAGCAGCCTCGCGCTGATCTCCATGAATGACGGCGGCATTTTTGCCGGCACCGATACGCTGTACTGGACGGCATTCGGGGCCGTGACCGGAGATACGGCATCGTTGGCTTATTCAGCAGATGACGGCTCAAACTGGCAGGATGTGGCCACAGTCAATGTGGCCGATCGCAGCTATGTGTGGAATTCTGGGTCCTATACGAGCAGCGCATTTGGACTGCTGAGATTAGTCAGCACAAGCGATACGAATGTGTGGGATGTTTCGGATGAGACCTTTTACCTGCGTAATGAACCCCTGTATTTTTACGTCAATGATGATCAGACTTCGAATGATGTTTACACGACGGCTGTGGGTGCACCCACCAACAGCGGTGCTTCACCGGACAGCCCGCTTCTCTCAATTCAGGGGGTTATCGACGGGTTTGACCTGGAGGGTGGCGATATTGTTTATGTTGACAGCGGATATTACAATCCGTCTGCTCCTGTTGTCATTGACCTGCTCGATGCGGGTACCGTCAGTAATCGTGTGCTCATACAGGGAAGCACGAACTACTGGCATCAGGGAACCGTAATCAACGCTTATGGATTTGATCTAAACCAAGCCGATGATATAGCTCTTTCTCATATTACGGTGACGAATGCCTCTGTCGCCGTAGACGTGAATAATTCAGACCGCTTCAGTGGAAAATGGTTGCGTATGGTTGGTGCGGTTACCGCCGTAAATCTGACGGAATCTCCAGACAGTCTGTTTGAAAAGGTGGTGTTGTCTGAATGTGGAACGGGGCTTGATATAACGAAGAGTGCCAATACGATAATGAATCACTCTGTTATCTGGTCAAACTCCGGTTATTCATTCGCGGTGGACACAACCAGTGATCTCAGCTTGTCCAACAGTATTGCCGTTGTCGGAGATTCATCGGCGGCCCTGTTCAATTATTCGCTGGGTACGGTGATATCGGATTATAATAATGTATTTATTCGAAATGGCGCGTTTGTCGCCGTAGTGGACAACAGCCCGGTTGACGTTATCTACGACACGCTGGCTGACTGGTCCCGGGAAAGCGGCAACGACCGGCACAGCTTTTCTTATGACCCCATTTTTGCCGATGGCCCGGCCGGTGATTTTCATCTCAAAACGACCTATCCGTCGGGGCGGTACGACCCGGTCAATGGCTGGACCAATGATGCCGTTGCCTCTTTACTGATTGATGGTGGTGCCGGGGTGTTTACCAATGAGCCCGCCCCGAATGGAAGTCGGGTTAACCTTGGGCTTTACGGGAATACCGGGGAGGCCAGTATGACCCCGACGAATGGCTGGCTGACCTGGCTTTCTTTGAATGACGGCGGCTGGATTAGGGGCGCTACGAATATCTACTGGAATGCTGGCGGAGTGGCCACCGGTCACATCGTCGAAATTCTGTTTTCGGCAGACGCCGGAAATACCTGGACTCAACTGATATCGGGCCTCTCCGCCACCAATGGTATGTATCATTGGGATAGCACACTCGTTCCTTCAACCCCGCTCGGCATGCTGCGCATCAGTAGTACGAACGATCCGTCCATCACGGGCACGACATCCAGTAACGGCCCGTACACCTACTTCTCGGTCCGCAATATGGCTTTGACCTTCTATGTCAACGACGCTAGCACCAATGGCGATATGTATTGCTCGACGACCGGCAGTGTTTTTAATACAGGGGCGTCGCCGGACAGCCCCGTATATGAGGTGAACACTATTCTGGCCCGCTATAATCTTGAGGGAGGCGATACGGTGTTTATGGATGCCGGTATGTATCCCTACGCCAGCAATATATCGATTCGAACGCTGGATGCCGGGGTCGGCTCTAATTATGTGAGCCTGGTCGGTAGTACGAATATACCCACCGCCCCCAGTACAATAAGAAATATGGGGATTGACGTGGTAGATGCCGAGGCCGTTAGGTTGCAGTATCTCGTCATTACCAACAGCCCGCGTGCCGTCTACTATGAAAACTCACGCTATGGCCGCCTGGAGTGGATTCGCGCCGTCAATGGTACAGTCGGTTTCCATATTAATGATGATTCGGATGATACCTATATTGAGCATTCAATGGCTGCTAACAATACGAGCTACGCTTTAAATAAGGGTAAAAAATCAGATCGGGTCTATGTAAACCAGTCCGTCTTCTGGATGAATGGTTCGCCTTCTGTCTACGTGGATGAAGGGCTGCTCAGTATCAGTAATACGGTGATGGGGCAGCGCGGAGACAGCAACTACCTGATTTACTACAAGGACGGTCCTCTGCTTTCTGATTATAATAACTTCTTTGTTACGAATGGGGCTACGATAGGGGTTGAAAAATCAAGTCCCGATATTCAGTATGCCAATGTTTCGCGTTGGGTTCGGGACTTCGGTCAGGATGTCCACAGCCTGAGCCATGACCCCATGTTTGCTGATGCCGACGCCTATGATTTTCATCTCAAGACAGCAAGTGCTAATGGGCGGTATGTACAGGGATCCGGCTGGGTAACCAATGATGCCGTTACGTCAGCACTCATTGATGCGGGAGCGGGTGGCTGGACGAATGAATCGGGAGCCAACGGCAGGCGCGCCAACCTGGGTCTATACGGCAATACGCCGCTCGCGTCTCTATCGCCGACAAATGCCCGCTTTACGGTGATTACAGCCAATGATGGCGGCAGGATAGAAGGTGTTCGCGAACTGAGCTGGATTGCGGCTGGCGCAGCTACGGGCCATACAGCGACTATTGAGTATTCGTCAGATGACGGACTGAGCTGGTTAACACTGACTTCAGGAGTCAGCGCGGCTCAGGGCGGCATGATCTGGAATTCAGTAAGTTATACTTCATCCATTGTTTCCCTGTGGCGCATCACCAGTGATGATCAGCCGTCCATCTCTGATAGAACAGATATCCGGTTTGCTCTCAGAAATCAGCCGCTTTATTTTTATGTCAATGATTTGTCGGTCGCCAATGATATCTACACATCGGCCCAGGGGTCTTCGACTAATCTCGGTATCTACGCCCATGCACCTCAGAGCAGTTTACAAGAAGTTATTGATCGCTGGGATCTGGAGCCCGGTGATGTCGTCTATGTGGATAACGGCGATTACGAAATGGCCGCAGAAATCTCGCTGGGTTACTTTGACGCCGGTGAATCTACCAACAGGCTGGTGCTGCAGGGCGTGACTAATTACTGTTCCGGTGAAACCGTGATGAGAAGAAATGTGGCAGGCACGGTTCTCTCACTGAACTGGGCGCCGGGCGTAGCCGTCCGCGATATACGGTTTACCGATGCCGGAACAGCCGTGTCGCTGTTGGATTCGCCGGATTGTCTGTTTGAGTGGGTCAGGTGGGATGAAAATGAGACCGCCGTATACCTGTCTAAATCGCATAATACCCGCTTCGAGCACTGCCAGATGGTAGACCATTCTGCTGCAGGTCTTTCGTTTAAGAATACCACGGGAGTCGAATGGAACAGCGGTGTCATTTGGTCAAACCGGAGAGGTATTGCCCAGGATTCAGGCTCTAGCCTGAGCCTACAGAACAGCATTCTGGCGGCGGGGCCGGAAAGTTATGCCATCTCTTCGAAAAGCGATTCACCCATCACGGCCAATTACAATAATTATATGCTGCACAGTGACGGCTATGCCGTCGAGTTACTGGGCGGTGCCGCTGGCGGCGGAACAACGCGATACGACTCCGTATCCACATGGCTCAGCGCTTCGGGTCAGGATGCCAACAGCTTTTCGATGAACCCGCAGTTTGCCGATGTTGCCAATCGGGACTTTCATCTCAAATCGGTGGAAGGACGGTATAGTGATTGTCTAGGCTGGATTGCAACAGATGCCGTATCCAGCCCGCTTATCGATGCTGGCAATCCCGCATCGGAGTACACCAATGAACCGGCTCAAAACGGCGGTCGGCTGAATATCGGCCTCTACGGTAACAGCACCTTTGCCAGTAAGTCTTCGACGAATCCTTTCCTCCTTGCTGTAACGTTCAGTGACGGAGGTTTCGCCTCTTCCACGCAGACGCTGAGCTGGATTGCATTCGGAGAGGCGCGCTCGGGGACGGTCACACTGGCCTATAGTCCCGATTGCGGCAGTACTTGGACGAATATTGCCTCGGGTATACAGAGTACAAACGAGAGCTTTACATGGCTCTCCACCTCTGTTTCAAACACACCTTTTGCCTCATGGCGTGTAACATGGGACAGCGACGGGGCTGTTTTCGATGATGCAGATACGTGTTTTTATGTCCGAAATCCGCGCATCATTTATTATGTAAACGACAATGCTGTCGCCGGCGATGTGTACTGCACAGATGTGGGCAGCGACTCGAATGACGGTATTTCACCTGCCACACCGAAGCGAACTATCCAGGCGGTCCTGGACACCTATGATCTGGAAGCTGGCGATATCATCTATGTGGATTCCGGAGAATACAGCCTGAATCAGCGTATCAGCGTTGGCTCCGGAGATGCCGGGGAAGATGGAAGCCCCGTCGTTATCCAGGGGAGTACAAACGTGTTCACTGGGTCAAGGACTATTCTGAGGCGGTCGGCCCCGACGGAAAGCGTCTTCTATATGTACTTTACAGCCTATGTCGAGTTGAGGGATCTGGTGATCCAGGATGCCTATTCCGGTGTTGAGGCATATGAGTCGCCAAATGGAATATTGCGCCGCTGCACCATACGTAATAATGTCAGCGAAGGGTTAAAACTGAACAGCTATTCCGGTAGCTGGGAGTTAAACAACTGCATAGTATTTAATAATGGGACCAATGGAATATGGGCCAATCTGTCGTCGTTTTCGGTTTACAGCTCTACGATCTGGGGAGACTCTCAGCTAAATGCTATTTATATTGACAAGGCTG
This sequence comes from uncultured Verrucomicrobiota bacterium, assembly GCA_964464115.1. GTDB lineage: Bacteria > Verrucomicrobiota > Kiritimatiellia > CAYTQP01 > CAYXEW01 > CAYXEW01. Next base: position 11,078 of record CAYXEW010000034.1, on the reverse strand, counting down.
CCGCGGTCATTTCGAACAGCATCCTTTACGCCATAGGCTCTTCCAGCAGAATATACAATATGGGCATTGGCGGCAGTATCGCATCGGCTGATTACAATAATTATATTCGTGACGATGGTGCCTTTATTGCCGAAAAAGTCAATTCGGCCGGTGGTAATGATTTTTACAACACACTTGAGAGTTGGCTCGGCAGGACCGGGCTAGACCCGAACTCGTTGGCTCACGATCCACTCTTTGCGGATGAGTTTAATGGAGACCTTCATCCGAAGAGCAATGGCGGTCGCTGGAATGGTAGCGTTTTTGTGCAGGATGCGGCACATTCTCCGATAGTGGATCTGGGCGATCCGGGACTCGTTTATGACGCTGAGCCGCAGCCGAACGGATCCAATGTCAATATGGGGGCTTACGCCAATACGTACCAGGCTAGCAAAACGGCGACCAATGCATACCTGCTGGCCGTATCATTCAATGATGGCGGTACGTTTTCAAAGTCGAATATCATGCGGTGGGCGGCCGTCAATGTGAGTGATGCGGCAACGGTGCAAATAGAATTTTCGGATAACGGGGGCCTCACGTGGTCATCGCGTGCCACCGGTGTTCCTGTTACAAACGGCACCTTTATGCTGGATCTTTCAGACGTGCCCCTTACCCTCAATGCCCGGTGGCGCGTTAGCGGGGAAGGAAGTTTCACGAATCTGTCCGATTCGGGCGATCAGTCATTCATTGTAAAGAATGCCGCTGTTTCATATTACGTGAATGACAGCGACACGAGCGGTGATATTTTCTGCACAGCTCCCGGTCATATCTCTAATGTCGGGACCAATCCGGCGTCGCCACTGCCCAGTCCTCAGGCGGTGATGCAGAAGTATACGGTCTCTGCCGGTGATACCATCTATATTGATACCGGAAACTACCAGCTTACAAACGACTGGATTGTCTCAGAACTGCAGCAGGGAACATTGTCTTCACCCATTGAAGTTAAAGGGGCGACAAATACGGTGCTGGACTGGAATTACCGGGGTAGTGGATTCAGTATAACGGATGCCAGCTATGTGCATATATCAGACTTGACCATCATGCGGGGTCTGGCCGGAATAGAAATGACTCGTAGTGTAAATTGTGGTCTGTACCGTGTCGTGTCTCGTGACCATATGGGGGACGGCGTCAGCGTCGGCTCAAAAACCACCGGAACGGAGATAGAGCATTGCCTGATTGTCAGCAACGGCGCTTACGGTGTGGATACGAGTGTTGCCGGTGTCACCATCCTCAATTCGGTCATCTTTGCTAACACAATGGGCGGTGTATATAACAATAAATCTTCTGTATTCATGACAAACAATATCATACATGCATCCGGTGATGTCGCACTGCTGTATATTAATGATGGTTCTTATAGGGGTGATTACAATGTATTCAACGCAGTGAATGGTGCTGCTGTTACCTACGATGTGGACAGTGATACGACTTACAACGATTTGAGGGCCTGGCACAAGGCTTCGGGTAATGAAGCACACAGCTCCTCTTTCGACCCCTTGTTCGTCGATCCGGGGTCTGACAATTATTATTTACAGAGCCAGGCCGGACGCTGGAATGGCACTTCTTTTGTTCATGATGCACAGACGTCCTGGGCCATTGATTTTGGGGATCCCACCTTTACAAATGCCACGGTTGAGGCAGACCCGCTCAGTGATAGAATCAATGCCGGCCAGTATGGTGGTACACCGTTTGCCAGCCGCTTTTCCACCAGTGCGCCGGCACTCTTCATGCTGAATTTGAGAGATGGCGGTGACATCAGCGATCTCTACACCCTGTACTGGCTTTATCGGGGGATTGATTCAAACGAAACAGTTACGCTTCAATACTCGAGAAACAGCGGGGTTTCCTGGTCGAATATAGTGACCGGCATCCCGGTCAGTGATGGGTCCTATATTTGGAATACGACCAATTATGCGTCGACATTAAATGGTTTGCTCCAAATCTATGTCGAATCAGATACCAATGTTATCGATGATACAACCAATACATTTGTCATGCGCAATGGCGCGCTTGTCTTCTATGTGAATGATTCCAGCACGAATGGTGATGTTTATACCACCACTGTAGGGAGCTATTCCAATACCGGAGAAACAGCCGATTCACCCAAAGCCGATTTGCAGGATGTGCTGGACACCTATGATCTCGAGGCGGGAGATATAGTGTACATTGACAGTGGCCACTATGTCATTTCGAATAATTACAATATTACACAGGTTGATTCAGGCAGCAGCCTGGAGGATGTGTACATCATTGGGAGTACAAACCCCCTGGCAGAATCACTGATAGCACCCTATACAAATACCCTGAACGGGCTGGCGCTTTCAAGAGCGCAGTATGTTACCGTTCAGTATATATCTTTCAGTAACTGTTTCAATGCCGTCAGGGCATACAAAAGCTCAGAAAACAGCTTTATTGGAATGAGAGTGACAGATAGCAAAGATATAGCGGTGGTATTTGATCGCTCGCCTGCCAACCGGCTGATCAACTCGATCATCACACGAAGTCGTGAAGAGGCTGTCTCCGCCACTTTGGGGGCCGTTTCCAATAGAATCGATCATTGTACGTTTTGGAATAACGCCACCAACGCTGTGTATGTTCAGTCATCGTCGATTACGGTGAGCAACAGTATCATAGGGGTGGACGGTTTTGGTGCCGTGGCATACAGTATTGCGCCGCTCTCCGGTGGTGGCGGCACCATAGAAGGAGACTATAATCTGTTTTTTGTAACGAATGCCGCCTTTTATGTCAGGGACGAGTCAAACAAAGTGTACGAGGGACTGACAGAGTGGATTGCCCTAAAAGATCAGGAAATTCACTCGCTGACGACCGACCCGCTACTGGCGGATCCCGTCAATGATAATTTTTATCCCGCCAGCCCGGCCGGCCGCTTTTGGCCTGTGAGTAATCAGTATGTAACGACTGATTCCCTATTTTCGTCTGCAATTGATACGGGTTCTGACAATGCACCAGTTAATGCGGAGCCCGCCCCCAATGGTAATCGTGTGAATGTAGGCGCTTACGGGACAACGATTTTTGCCAGTAAGAGTGATACAAACCGATGGCTTCTCGCCATTACGGCCAACGGCGGTGGAAGAACGGAAGGCCGGTTCAAGCTGGTATGGGCCGGCGGCGGCATGCCGCTTACCAATGAGGTCGTGCTGGATTACTCTTACAATAACGGCGATTCATGGAAGCGTATAGAGACTGTCGCACCCCTGCAACTCGGTGATTATGAGTACTCATGGAACAGTGCATCCCAGACCGGCGGGACATGGGTATACTTGTCGAGCCCTGTGGCGCGCTGGCGCATCTCGCTCGTTTCTGATACCAATGTGTATGATGTCATCGATAACAGGTTTACCGTACGTAATTACCCGTTTGTGTTCTATTTGAACGATGATGATCTTGCGGGTGATGTCTACACATCAGCAGTGGGCAGTGATACGAATTTAGGCTTCTTTGCTAACCAGCCTATGCGAACCCTGCAGGGTATGTTGAACCTGTATGAGTTTGAACCCGGAGACTATGTTTATATGGATTCGGGAGTCTACACGAACACGCTAATCGCGTCCCAGGACAGCGGGGGAGCATCGCTTCCGTTGTCGATCATAGGCAGTACCAATGCGGCGGCAGCCACACGATTCGAAAATGCAACGATAGCGGTGGAGGCCAGTTATGTGTATTTCGAAAATATAACGCTGAGCAACACCGACTTGGCTGTTGAGGGTGATTTTGTCGATGCAAACCTGCTGACTATGTATAACGGCGATGTCGATATCGACCAGTGCCAAGGTGTTGTGTTCAGTAATTTCTCAATGGGAGTGGGGAATATATCCCTGTTCAATGTAACCAATGTGACCTTGAATAGAGGGCAGATAGACGGCGGCTATGTGTCCGTCCAGAATGCCGAAAATGCCGTCATCCAGAATCTGGTCGTTTTTGGCGGGCTGGAGCCGGGCCTTCGTATTTTCAATGCTTCGCCAGTTTATGTGTTGAACAACACCATTGATGTCGGGGGTACAGCCATACAACAGCGCGACGAAAGCAGTTTTACGGTCCTGAGTAATAACATTCTCGTAGCCGATGGCAGCGATGCGTTCTGTGTGCTCTGGAGTCAGGGAGCGATGGATGCTGATTACAATAACTATGTGACGCGCAATAATGCCTGGATTGGCCATGTGCCGGGAGGCGTCGGCGTGGCAGGACAGTGGGAACGACTCATTTACTGGCAGCGGGAAACCGGTTTTGATATGAACAGCATCGCCCGGGAACCCCTGTTCGTTAACGCAGGCGGCGGCGATTACCATTTACAGACTGGTTCACCTTCCATAGATGCCGGCTCACCAGCCTTTGATGTTGGAGAGGAACCTGAAGACAACGGGAACCGTATTAACCAGGGTGCTTATGGCGGTACGCCCGAAGCCTCGACCAGTACCCTTGCGCTGACAGCCGCTACGCTCGATGACAGTGGTGTAGTGCGTGGGACCAATATTACGCTTCGATGGCTTTATTCGGGGTACAGTGCCACAAACCTTGTTGATGTGCTCTACTCTGTTGATGGCGCATCTTCATGGATTCTTTTACAAGCGGGCGTTCCCATTTTAGATGGAAATATTACCTGGGATACGTCGGCCGTAACAAACAGCTTTAATACGTATTGGCGCGTACAGCTTGAAAGTAATACCAATATATACGACATCTCCGACAGCGGTTTTGCTGTGCGGAATGAGTCTTATAACTTCTACGTGAACGATACTAATACGGCGGGAGATATTTTCAGCAGTGCGGCGGGTGCAGCAACAAATAATGGCTTGTCGCCTTCCGCCCCGGTCTTGTCGCTTCACTCCATTCTGGATGTTGCGGCGTACGATACCGAAGTCGGTGATACGGTTTTTGTCGATACGGGCTACTATCAGCTCACATCGAATGTGTCTGTTATCTGGTCGCGGGGTCAGGTCGCTGGAACCAATTATCTCACGATACAGGGAAGCACCAATTGGACTGCGGGCGGCACGGTGCTGGACCGCGCCGATCAGTCGTTTGGCGCAAGTGTTTTCGATGTGAAAGCGTCTCATGTAAAGATACGCAACGTAGAGATAATGAACGCCAACCATGGTATTAATACGGCCACAAATATCGCCGTAGTCATAGAGCAGAATGTACTGGTCAGTAACGTGGTGGGTGTTAAGGCTGGACACGTCTATGAATTAGACGTTGTTAACAACGTGTTGCAGAACCAGTCACTGTACGGTGTTCAACTCATAGCATGTCGAACAGCGTTGGTCGAAAATTGCACATTCTACGGAGACCAGACGGCTTGCTACACTGCATCAAATCCCGTCAACCATATCGTTCAAAATAATATATTCACGGTATTGGGTAACAATGCAGATGCGCTTTCACGATTCAGTTCGCTGAATTCGACTTTTGTGGATTATAACCTGTACCAATTGGGGACCGGAGCCCGTATTACGGGGACGAACAATAACCTGCGCCAATGGCAGATCTATTCAGGTAGCTTGGGCTATGGCGAAGATGGAAACGGCTTTGATTTGCGAAGCTGGCAGATGGGCGTATGGCCCTTTGTGGATCAGAGTATTGACGGAACCAACCTGGTCTACTCGGGTACCTCACTGTATGTCAATGTTCTGAATACAGCGCTGTATGCCAATGTTGAGGCCGGTGATTTTCACTTGAAATCAGCTCTGGGGCGGTATGTGCCTAGCAACAATACCTGGGTGACGGATGCTTTAGATGAACATTCCTGGGCCATTGACGGGGGCAGTCCTTTCACAGACTACAGCAATGAGCCGCATCCCGACGGCCTGCGCGTGAACCTGGGGGCGTACGGCAACACGGAGTGGGCCAGCCTCGGTTACACCAACCCGGTGTTGCTGACCCGTTCCATGCAGGACGGTGAAGTGTTGAATGAAGACGATTTCACCGTACCGTTAGTATGGTATGTCAAAGGTTATCCGAGTAACTGGACAGCTCTGGTAGAGGGTACGGGAGAGGGAAATAATTCCACAAACTGGGTGATGCTGACCAATAATGTGCCGCTTAATGGAGAAGTATATGTTTGGAATCTGCAACCCGTGCATAACACCTACAATGGCCGCTGGCGCGTAACAGCGATAGAAAACACCAATATCGGTGACCGCACGGATAGCGATTTTGAATCGTTCCAGGGTGAATTTGAGATCACCGGTTTTGTACGAACGAATGGTCTGGCCACGATCGCCTTCATCGGCGCTTGGGGCACTGAGTATCTGATTGAATACTCGACCAACGTCTTCTATCCGTATGAGTTTACCAATCAGGTATGGATAGAGGGTGCGTCTGGTTCCGGAACCAATGTGAATCAGAAATCGAGATATAAAGCGCCGATAGGCGGACCGCAGTTTTACCAGGATATTGAATCGAGTAATGACTTGAAGCGCTGGTATCGAGTCACCGCTTTTCCGACGAATTTTTAGTATCACCAGAGGTGATGTTCTTAGTGCTGTGTTCTTGGTGCTTAGTGTTTTGAAAGTTGTTTGAGGCCTATCATAGACTTCATATGGTTTCAATGTTCGCGCACTGAGAACTAAGTACATAGTAGCGATAAACTAGGAACGAGGAACCAAGCCCCATCAAAAAACTGTAACAAAGAACCAGGAACGAAGCACAAGGCACAATAGTATCATGAAAGCAATTATTCTATGTGGTGGTAAGGGAACGCGGATTCGCGATGTGTCCGATCTGATGCCGAAGCCGATGCTGCCGATCGGCGGCCGACCGGTGCTCTGGCATATTATGAAGATGTATGCAGCCTTCGGTATCAATGAATTCGTGCTGAGTGTGGGCTACAAGGGTTGGATGATTAAGGAGTTCTTCCTGCAGTATCATGCATCTGTTTCCGATGTGACGATCCATCTGGGCGCTCCCGACAAGGTGATTTTCCAGAATAAGATTGAGGAATCGGAATGGAAGGTGACGATCGCCGATACGGGGGAGGAGGCGCAGACCGGCGCCCGCGTCTGGAAGGCCCGGCAGTACCTCGATGATACGGAAAAGTTCTGCATGACCTATGGCGACGGGGTGGCCAATATCAATGTAGAAGCCCTGCTGCAAGCTCATGAAAAAAACAGTACCGCAGGCACGTTGTCCGGTGTCCGTCCGGCTGGCCGGTTTGGAGAAATGGAGCTGAGTGGTAACGCTATTACCAGTTTCAACGAAAAACCGAATGCTGTGGATGGGTATATTAATGGGGGATTCATGGTGTTCAACACCGATCAGGCTTTGCCCTTCTTTCGTGAAGGTGATGATTTGATACTGGAGCAGGAGGTGCTGCCGAAGATGGTGAAGAGTGGCCAGCTCGGCGTGTATCGCCACGACGGCTTCTGGCAGTGCATGGATACCCTGCGCGAGTACACCCTGCTCAATGATATGTGGAAATCCGGCCAGCCGCCTTGGAAGGTGTGGTGATTTTAGTGCTTGGAGCCTTGTGCCTGGTGCCTGGTGTTTAGTGCTTGGTTATTGGACATGGTGAATTCTGCTTATCCAGGTAATCATATACGGTTCCCAAAATCTTACTCTTCTATTTGCGTCAACTTACGTTCATTGAACCATTCCCTGCCGGTCACTTTTTTACTTCGTAAATATATCTATCGCTTTGCTTTCGGGCGGTTAAACAATCATTCTACCGTTAAGCAACCAAGCACGAATCCCCATCTATATATGTTCACCAACGGTTCAGATAGCCTCTGTTTTCTACGTTAACTCCTTGTTAAAAAAACTGTCTTCAATTTCGAATTGTAATATTATAGATATTGTTTTATTATATTATAAATAACGTATAATAGTATTATGAAAACAACGATTGATATTCCCGATAAAGATTTAGAGGATGTAATAAGTTTTACGCATGCCAGAACGAAGCGTGAGGCTATTCTGACTGCTGTGCATGAATATAATCAAAGAGCCCGCATGAGAGCATTAACAAAAGTGCTCGGTAGTTTTGATGATCTTATGACGGTGAAAGAACTTGAAAGAATGCGTTCTGCTGAAACGGAATACAAATAGGTATGGCGGCTGTTCTGATAGATACATCGAGCTGGATACAGGCCCTCCGTCGTTCAGGAGATTCTTCTATCAGACGGCGAGTCGAGAACCTGCTCGTTGAGGGTGTCGCCGTATCGACCGAGATTGTTTTTGTGGAACTGTGGCATGGCGTCCGGCAAGAGAAAGAGGCCGATAAGCTCCGGGATTTACAACATGCTTTACCTATATTGACGCCAAGGGCATCCACATGGAAGACAGCTTATGCTGTCGCTCGAAAGGCACATGCAGCTGGTTTTATTTTACCATCAACGGATATCATCATTGCGTCTGTCGCTATTGACTACGGTGTCACATTGGAGCATAACGATAAGCACTATGAGCAGCTTCAGCAGTCATTGGTCCAGGAGTTCTCTTTGAAGCTCTATACATAATGAATTTAAACAGGTCGCCAAGGGTCGCGCCGCGTTTAATACAACTGCAAAAAACGCCAATATCCGCAAATGTTAAGAGTGATTTGAACAAAGAGGTTACAGAGACAAGAGAGGGTAGCCACGAAAAGCACAAAGAGGCACAAAAAAAATACAATAAACAGGTAGGGCTCGCTCTCCGGGCGCGTCGTGAAAGAACCGAAAATTTATGGCCAAATGCATGATAGATGAGAATAAAGAAGATTTTGAACAAGGAGTTAACGGAGGAAACAGGGGAGTGTGTGGGACCGTATATGAACGTATATAGACATATATAGTTGATAAGCCGTTTGTTCCTGCGGAACATACAGCCTGCAGGCAGGCTTGCGGCTTACATTAAAATGTGCGATCACAAACAAGTTTGTATCGGCCCGTTTTAACGCAACCCGAACGGCTTATTGTTTTCGTGAATTTTTGTGTTTCTTGTGGCTATTCCAACCCTATCAATAAACAATCATCAATTACTCTGTTTCCATCCATGATTCTGACAAATCTCTTCCAGTCCCCCTCTTCCTTTGCGTTTCTTTGAGTTCTCTCGCGGCTAAATAAGAAATAGTTTTCAACCGTATATGAACGTATACGCACATATATATTTCTTGGGTTTCGGACTCTGACTGATCTCATTAACGTCCATATACGTCTATATACGGTTCAACGGTTCTTTCTCTCTGTTTTCTCCGTTAACTCCTTGTTCAAATAATCAATAACTGATAACTGATTAATCGCTTATGCTTTTTGATGTCTATAAAAATAAACGGGTTCTGATTACCGGTCACACCGGGTTCAAGGGTTCCTGGCTGTCGCTCTGGCTGCATCGGCTGGGGGCAGACGTTTCGGGTATTGCGCTCGACCCGCCGACAGAGCCCGGACTGTTTCATGAAGCCGGAGTGGCGGAGCTGGTGGAAGATTATCGTTGTGATATTCGGGATATGGAATTTCTCCTTGCCACGATGGAAGAGCCGGCTCCGGAAGCTATCTTTCATCTAGCCGCGCAACCGATTGTCCGCAATTCCTATGATCTGGCCCGTGAGACTTTTGACATCAATACAATGGGCTCGATTCACGTGTTTGAGTGTGCCCGACAGGTCAGCTCTGTAAAAGCGCTGGTCCATGTGAGTACTGACAAATGCTACGAAAATACACACAAGGCCGAGGGTTACACAGAGGCTGATCCCATGGGAGGACACGATCCTTACAGTGCTTCCAAGGGTGCGGCTGAAATCGCATTTTCCTCTTACAATCGCAGTTTTTTTATTTCCGAAGGCAGGGTCATGGCCGCTTCGGGTCGCGCCGGCAACGTGATTGGCGGCGGTGACTGGGCGGATTGCCGGATTATTCCGGATGCCGTAAGGGCGTGGAGCGAGGGCACGTCGTTGACCGTGCGCAACCCTCAGGCCATCCGTCCCTGGCAGCATGTGCTGGAAGCGCTTTCTGGTTATCTGACGCTGGGGGCCCACTTGCTGCAACGCGATGCTGTGGCCGTTGGTGGATGGAATTTTGGTCCGCCGGCCGATAATGTAATGACGGTGGAAGATCTGATTCAGGTATTGGGCCGGGGTTGGGCTGCGCACGAATGGAAGGCCGTGGAGACCGCCGATAACAAAAAAGAGGCTGACCTGTTGACACTGAATTGTGAAAAGGCGCGGAGGGATTTGGACTGGTCGCCGGTATGGGGTTTTGAAGAGACCGTGGAGAGGGTCTCCAACTGGTATCGCGGTTATTACGCAAATGAATCCGCCCGCGATCTCTGCTTGGCGGATATTGCCGCGTATGAACAGGCCATAAAAGCCAGATCATAAAAAGATGTAGCCGCATATGCAAATAGGAAAAGAATACAGAACCGTATATGGACATATATGGACGTTAATGGAGTATAGGGTTTTGGATTATGAATTTTATATATGATTTCAGGTAACGAATAACTCATAACTGATAAACACGTTATATACGTTTATATACGTTCATATACGGTTAAGTATAACTTCTTGTGGCAACGGTTGATTACCGGGATTGCATTACCTTTACGGCAGAGCATGTTGATGGGAGAATCCGGTAGGCATCGTTTTTTTTGGATGCCGTGATACATTACCTCGCCGGGAAATTAACGAATGATTTGAACAAAGAGGTAACAGAGTTAAGAGAGGAAAATATTGAACCGTATATGGACATATATGGACATATATGAGGCAGGATATAGTTTAGAAAATATACGTTTATATACGTTCATATACGGTTAAGTATAACTTCTTGTGGCTATGGTTGATTGCCGGGATTACATTACTTTTAAGGCAGAGCATGTTGATGGGAGAATCCGGGAGGAATCGCTTTTTTTGGATGCCGTGACACATTACATCGCCGGGAAATGAACGAATGGTTTGTACAAAGAGGTAACAGAGTTAAGAGAGAAAAATATTGAACCGTATATGGACATATATAGACGTTAATGGAGTATAGGGTTTTGGATTATAAATTTTATATGGGTCTTCCGGTAAATCTGTGGGTAAAAACCCGAGTTGACCACAGCTTCGGCGG
>CAYXEW010000033.1:0-23669 GCA_964464115.1 uncultured Verrucomicrobiota bacterium | reverse complement strand
CGGTTCATAGCCCCGGCTTTACTTCGCGCCTTTCGCATCTTTCGTAGTTAAAAAAACTCATCTTCCCCATTTGCGTTTCATTGCGTTCATTGAACCGTTCCCAGGCGGTCACTATTTTACTTCATAAAATTATCTATCGCTTCGCTTTTGGGCGGTTCAATAAGAAAGAGTTTCCAACCGTATATGAACGTATATAAACGTATATAAATCGGTTCTGGCAATGCATTCAAAAACGGTCGCGCTGGAACGCGACCCTCCACGTTAAAACGCGTGGGGACACGCTTGTCTACATTTAAAATGATTCTGCTATCAATGATTCTGTCAACCTTCTTCCATTTCCTTTTCAGCATTTACCCAGTCCAGCCTTTTGCGTTATTACTCTTCCTCTTACAGTTATGCATGCTTTGTCCTGCTTGCGCGCCATTGACCGATGTTTCTTCGAATATACCAGTAACCGCTCACCCTTCTCAACAGAGGTCCAAGTCCCCGCGGCCGCTGATAGTGAGCCACCCTTTCTCTGATATATGAAAGTGACATGTCATAGCCAAGGGTTTCGGCCAGTTTCACAACTTCAGTATGATACAGCGTTTTTTCCCATTCCCTTTTCAGTGGAGTGGTTTCTCTGTTTACATCCATAGCCGCATTTTGCCGGGGAAATAAATCGGGTATTTTTACCGGGTCCATTCCGCAAAAATAAGCCATTTTCCTTAAACGGGAAGTGCTGCTGAAGATAGCACTACTTGGTACAGTCATCATTTTTACTTCGGGTAGCCGTTGTGGCAGTTCAGTTGCATACCTATTAATCTCGAGCCAGGCGTACAGCACTTTTTCGTATGCGGATAATGCCTCCCAATGATCAGTATATTGTGGATAATTTACTCTTGCATGCATCGGTGTAAGGGCCCAGGTGCGGCTTTTATTGACGGTATAATGTCCTCGAATCGCAAGCGATCCAGCCACTTCCACGGGGTGCCGATGCACAATCAATACCCGCAGGGCATCGGGAATTAAGCGATATATTAGAGGCACAGCCGAAATCATATAGTGTCCAAATTCGCAAACAGGCCGTCTTTTTGCCTCTTCGAGCATCCAGCAGATTTCATTATACAGATCATTATTTTGAAGCATATACTCTTGTTCAGCCGCAGAATAGCAACGGAAATTATCTGCCAGAGCCGCCTTGTGCGCAGAGAGGTGTTCATGAAGAAACAGGCCTTTTTCTCCGTAGGCGGCTTCAAACAAACGTTTCATAAACAGCGTACCACAGCGCCCCGTTGATACAGTCAATGTGATCGGATTCAACGGAGCCGATGCTACCTGCTTCTGCAATGCATTCAGTTTGGGCGTATCAGTCATAAAGCCGTTTTCATTATATTGATATTTACTGATTCAAAAGACATCAATTACTCTCCGGTAAAATGCGTTTTGTTGTGCATGCAGGGAATCAGACGACCCACTGCAAATTTCAACAAAGATATAACCGTATGATTCTTCTGGGCACGATGAATATCATGGAGATGCAAATAGCGACCAGCCATCAGTCTGAGCCACCCCCTGATATAGGCTTTAATTCTTGTAGTAACATATAAAGAGGGGCGACCTTTTGCATAGGGTGGTAGATATGAAAGAGAGCCATACAGCTTATCAGCCTGATGCGATCCATTAAAACCGGCCTGCTGATGTTCTGTATTGGCAACTCCTCCATGCTCTCCGTAATGCCTGTACGGCAGCCAGGAAGTAAAACCGCGTTTTTGCAAATACATCCGGTTTCGGCATTCCCAGAGAAAGTGCTCACTCAGATCATATTCTTCTATTTCAGCATTGGCAAAATCCAGCAGACAGGCGGCGGCCTCGGGGCCCACGACGTATGCCACAGTGGTCGATGCGTGACCCCGACCGAAGATGTGCCCTTTTTCGACTTTGACATCAAACAATGTGGGGGCTCCGGCGTACAGGTAACCAAAAGAAGAACGAGCCAGGGACGGCGGCATGGGAAGCGATCGTAACCCCATGCCTCTCACTGGAACAAAATCTGCTTCCACGATCAATGAAAGACCTTCACAGGCGGCCGCCTTCCTCCAGGCATTCATATGATTCAGCAAACATCTCGAATTCCGGGAATAGCCCATCTCGGTTTCTGTATATTCGGCCCGCTGCACAGTCGGATCAAAACCTTCGCGTTCAAGGGCCTCGTACAGTGGACCTGTGTCTTCCCGATAGGCCACGATCAGCGTTTGGCATACATCATGCTTTAACATCTTCCGCCCCCTCAAATGCATAGTTGAACAGATCCAAATCCTTTTTGTAGACCTCACCCGCTATGCCGGCGGCCTCCTCGTCGTAAAACGAACGATAATCACGTTTTTCACCTGAGGTATTTACCATCACCAGTTCAGTATTGACCGACAAGTGTTCAGCTATCTCGCGGAAGTCTTCGGCCAGCCGCTCATATCGGGCCGTATAATCGAGAAGCAACCGTCCCCGTCTATCACAGACAAAGCAATGCTGTGGAACAAAATGCATTTGCGACATGGCCGATGCTTTTGTCAACCACCCTTTAACAAACGAGGAGAAATCGATATATGAGGAGAGATGTCGTTCAGCCCACCGGCGATCCTGCTCTGAAACACCGCCATTTTTCAGAAAGAAAAAAGCGGAAACTAACCGGTCATACGGATTTCTAACAACTGCAAACTTCCAATAGTCATTAAAGACACTATTAGAAAAAACGATGCGATACCAGTACGCATCACGATGACCTGGCCCCGTGTTACCAAATAACGACTTACAAACAGCCATACCTGCACATTTCGGTATATGAATGTAAATACAGCGATGGGTATCAAACGCCTTCAGCCGGTAATCACCTTCTTCCTTCCGCAATGACTGAAGGCGCCGATAATGGACGGGCCGCAGGCACCATAAAGCGGCCCGAACAAGCGCCGGGGGGAACCTCTGCAATGCGGGGTGAGATATGGGATACTCAAGATGCAAGGGAACGCTCTTTTCTTTTCTGGAGCTGTTGACAGTAATCCGCTATGTCAGAGGCCACTTGCTGCCAAGTATGGGCCGACGCGGTTTTTATTGCAAATCTGCTCATCTGATCCATTTTACGAGAGTCTTCATACAAGTGGGCCACACGGTCACAGAATGCTTCTGTATCGCCGGGTTCCACGAGGCAGCCGTTTTCATTGTCTTCTATAACATCCTTCATGCCGGCCGTCCGCGAAGCAATTACACAGAGCCCCCTGCACATGGCCTCAAGAAACACTTTGCCGAACCCCTCTGTGTATGGCGGAAAAATAAAATATCCGTGGCGATCATACAGGGTCACCAGTTCTTTCTGGCTCATCCACCCGACAAACTGCGTTCGCTGTGCGGCCCGTGACGAAAGCAAGGCCCGGCAGCGGGCGTGATCCGTGTCGGGACAACACCAGGTGAAGTGCATCTCGGAAAACTGTTCAGCCAGCCTTGAGTAGACAGCAGCCAGCACATGGGGCGCTTTAAAAAAAGTAGCCTGCCCCACATACAGGACATTGTTTCGCCGCTCCGGTGAGAGGCCTTTCGCTTCGTTCAAAACAAATGATTCAGCGGGCGCCAGCGGAACAACTTTCACAGCGTGGTCCGGTGCGCTGTAAACAGAACGTATATAATCACGATCTTCCGTGCAACTGACGACTAGGCCATCCGCATATCGGACCACATTTGCCGGATACACACGATTCAGCACATGGTGCAAGGGTGCACTGAAACCCGACCACCGGCTCGCCGGCGCATCCGAGAACACGGCATGACGGGCTCTCCAATAATGCAGCACTTCTCTAATCCGCGGTTCCCACCCGTGGCTCCGGTTAATAAAAACAGTTTTGGGGTAATGCCTTTGTATGTAAAGACCCGCAAGCCATGCATAGGGCTGGCTTAAGATGACGGCATCAAAAGGCCTTTTCTGCAAATGCTTTGCAACCTCTCTCCTGTATGCAAACGGAAGTTCCAGTAAGTAATGAAAATTGCCATGCTGGATTCTGCGCCCCAGGTCAGCCGCCCACAGTTCATCCACCTCATGTCCGAGATTCCGCAATGCACGAATGGTCTGATACACGGTGCCGGCCGCTCCGGAATCCGGGTTAGGCGGAACATCCGCTCCGACGAGAAACCTCACAGGACACCCCCTCTGATCCTGTATAACTTCCATCGCGCCTTAAAACTCAGAGGGTTCAGTTGGAGGGCTTTCCTGAAATAGTCGGCGGCTCCTTCAGGATGCTTCTTCTCCAGCATCGAACCAATTAAATAGTATCCACCCCAGAACTCATTATTCTTTTTTTGCTTTACCCTCTTATCTTTGACCGTCTCAGTAAGCTCAGCGGCCTTGCGCAGGCAGGGCTCCTCACGCTTTCCTGCACAGCGGGCCTTATGGCACAGTTGCCCCAATTCACCGAACTGTTTCTGCATCGGGCGCAACGCGCAGGATATGGAAGAGGCATCCAGCCTGAATTCATAGAGAACTTCCGGAACATACACTACAGACCCGACAGCAGCCAGCCGCAGCCATAAATCGGCGTCCTGTCCATAATAAAATTCTGCCCGATAGCCCCCCACTCTCTCATACAACTCTTTCGAGAACATAACACTGCCATGTGCGGGCGGACCGATGCGTTGCTCAAGAATTTGCCGACGCGCCTCTTCGGGGTCGATCGGTCTCTGACATTCTTCCAGCACGGATCCACCCGGTTCGCGGCATCTGGTCCAGGACGATATGATGGCTGCTTGTGGATATAGGGAGGCAGCATCATGAAGTGCCTGCAACCGACTGGGCAGAGAAACGTCATCGGCATCCTGCCGGGCGATCCACGGGGCGGACGCCATGGTGCAACCTTCAATCAACGACCGGGTAAGCCCTTCATTTTTTTTATGCACCACCTTTAAACGGGAATCTTTTTCAACAAATCGATCGAGAATCGCTTCGGATCCGTCCGTCGATCCATCATCAATCACGATGAACTCCAGTGCCACGCCTTCCTGAGAAAGAATACTGTCCAATGCGGCGCCCAGTGTATCGGAATTGTTGTACACGGCCATCACGACGGATATTTCAGGTTGTGCCATGTTTTAACTCCGTTCCAATTTCAGAAATTGAAAGAACACGAACATTCTTCTTTAATCCATATCCGGAATCAACGGGGGCGACCACAAAAACCTCATCCAGATGGAGCGCATCTATCGAGTGCCAAAACCCTGCCGCTAACGAAGGCGAGGTCGAGGCCTTGCACTCGAATCCAATGCGGTATCCCGCCCTTTCCAAAACTAAATCAATCTCTGCCCCGTCTGAAGTTCGATAAAACCCAGCCTGCCATCCCGGAAACCGGGCAAGAATCTGTTCGATCGCAAATCCCTCCCAAGACGCGCCGTAGAGGGGATGACCTAATAGCGATGAAAAATCTCCCAACCCTAGGAGTGCGTGAAGAATGCCGCTATCCCGAAGGTATATTTTGGGCGACTTCACTAATCTTTTTTTTATATTCACCTCAAATGGCGGCAAAATACGCAACATAAAAGTTTGCGACAATAACTCTACATACCTCCTCACCGTGGTGTGGCTCACCCCTAATGAGGAGGCAAAGGCCGATGCATTGAGAACTTGTCCATGATAGTGGGCACACATCGACCAAACACGTCTCAGTGTTTGGGGCGGAATTGAGAAACCGAGAAGCGGAATATCCCGTTCAAGAAATGTTTGCACAAATTGATCTCTCCACCGAAGACTCGCCATGTTGGATGGTGCAAGCAAGCTGTCAGGGAATCCGCCGCGCGTCCATATCTCTTTAGTCGAAATATTTTGTTCGGCCACCTCTGAGTTCAAAAACGGAGTTAATTCTAAATAGGCAATGCGCCCCGCCAAAGACTCAGAACTTTGCCGGATTAAATCCCGGGATGCAGAACCTAAAATCAAAAACCGCGCTTCCTTATTTCGATCAACCCAACTCCTCAAAACCTGAAATAATTCGGGAATCTGCTGAATTTCGTCCAAACAAATTAGGCGATGTTTATGTTCTTCAAAAAAAAGCTCCGGCTCTGTCAGTTTTTGAACATCTGCGGGTCGCTCCAAATCAAGATAAACCGAATCGCGCTGAGCCGTTACCGCCATCGCCAGTGATGTTTTACCGCATTGCCGAGGGCCGAGAATCGCCGTACAAGGAAACTGAACAAGGCATTCCCTTAATTCAGCCCCAAGAGCCCGCTTGATATATCTCTGCATATTTAAACCTACTTATTCAATTTACAGAATAATGCTTTTTTTGTGAAAAATAGTCAACCCTCGTTTTATCTATGACCCATTTTCAGGCGCGGGTCACGCGCAGCCGCTTCGTCGAGAATTTTTCCGGAACTATCCGTCGATCCATCATCAATCACGATGAACTCCAGCGCCACGCCTTCCTGAGCAAGGATACTGTCCAAGGCGGCAGCCAGTGTGTCCGCATTGTTGTAGACACTCATCACGACTGAAATTGCTAAAGCATCATTATGCTCGCTCATGATAACCCGCTTCTCATCCATGATTGTCGCAACGTATGCGAACCATAAGTTTGACCGACTACGCGATGAAGGGCTGAGATCAGCCGTCCTGCGTTGCACCAACCCACAAGCTCGGCGAGTCCCCTGAACATCCGTATATCCAATGATGGCTCATCGGTTGCCTTAAAAGCCTGTCGCATTAAATGGCTCGCAGAATCAGCGTCGCCCTGAATAGCAGCAAAGCGCGCCGAAGCAAAGACCCAGCGGACAAAATGCCTCATCTCAGGCGTATCGATAGAAATGCCTGCCTGCATGGCACAGTCGAACAATGATTCAAAAAAACGAACCTGTTCTTCCGGCTCCAGCCAGCGCCCATGGCCGGTTTGGCGCACTGCCGAATCATGCTTTCGGTGCTCACTCAACACTTCGTCGATAAAGGCCAGCTGAATCTTCATGGCACCCGCGCGCGCGTCGTACTCCCAGTCTTGAGAATAGCGCAGGTCAGACCAGGGGCCCACGCGATCGCAAACGGTCTTTCTGTACAGCGGCGAATGTGTACACCACCAGCGTTCCACCAAAAGGCGAGGAAACAAGTATGCTCGTTCCTCAATTTCTTTGTAGGATTCATTGAGTACGCATCCCTCCCGGTCAATAAGCCTTGCCTTACCATAGGCAATACCACATTCAGGGCGCTTCTCAAGCGCATCGACTTGCTTTTGCAATTTAGGCGACAGCAATCGGTCGTCACTGTCGAGATACTGAATAAACTCCCCTCGCGCAGCCTGCCGCCCCGATTCACGCGCTGGCCCGGCCCCTGCATGAGGCAGGTGAAAAACACGCGCTCTTTCTCGACACATTGCAGCAAGCTGATCGATCTTATCGGCTACTTCGGCTGACGACCCGTCATCGCAAAGAATTATTTCCCAATTATCATAGGTCTGTTCACGTACGCTGTTGAGGCAGTCTTCAAGGAATTCACTCCTGTTGTAGACAGGAATGACCACGCTGACGAGGCCTTTATTCATGGTTCCCCCCGCCTGTTACCCAACCGAAGGCTCTTCCTGCAAAGGCGGCCCAACGATCCAGCCATAACCATAAAAAAACGGTGGGCAGGGATACAGACATATTCGCCGGAAGTGTGCTATGCACTTCCCGTGCACAGCGAAGGCCCGGTTTGAATAAATTCCAAAAAGAGCCAAGGGTCAGAACGCGCCCACCGTGTTGCACCTGTCCCCTGTTTTCACCAAAAGTACGTTTGATATAGCCTATGGTACTGATATCACAATAATGAAAAACCACGGCCTTCTCTGCATACGGAACCGCCTTCTTTTCGGGATTAATGCGTTCTGAAAATTCGCCGTCTCCTCCGGAAGCCACTTCCCTGAAAAAGCCATACTGATGAAAAGCCGTCGCCTCAACCAGCATATTGCCTGCTGAAACCCGTCCATACTGTACAATATTTCTTTTTCGCCTTTCAGCCGATCGTGTATAAGCCAGCAATGCACTGCCCAGTGTCGCAGTACTGATTCTGTTTTCGATGCGTCCACCCACCAGATTACTGCGATGCTGCAGAGCCGTATGCACCAGTTCATCGGCCCAGCAATCGGCGGGCACGGTGTCGGCATCCAGAAAAAGTATATAATCCCCTTTTGCTGCCGCCAGCGCTCTGTTTCGTGCGCGATACGCCGACGGTTTTTCTTCTTTAAGGCGTTGCACCGGATATTGACGGATCACCTCTTCACTGTTGTCTGTGGAGCCGTTATCCACGACCAGTATTTCCATACAGTCTGAAGGATATGTCTGACGGGTCAAAGCCGCCAGCACCTCACCTATGTAACGGGCGTCATTCCGGCACGGAATAATGATACTGATGGTTGGCTTATCCGTCACAGCGCGAACTCCCATGAAACGCTTCAATCATACGGCGACGCAAACGGGTCAGCCGGAAATAACCGGGAACCAGACGGCAGAACGGATACTTGTCAGATGCAAGGAGCCGGGGACGATAGAGCAAGGCCTTCCATGCAGCCGCAGTCAGCTCGCCGTTTGTCCACGGTCCTCCGTAGCGAAATTTCAGCATACTTTTTCCGGCCCGCGCTGCTCTCCTGAATCGGGGCGCTGCGTCCTTCAGCTCTTCCATAATCTCCAGCATCTTCAAATAATCGGTATATATGCGCTTAAGCTGTGTATCCCTTTGAGCGGGATGCTTTCTTCCGGCCGCGAGGATCTCATCGATGACCGCCACAGGCCAGTGAAAGGCCAGACGTATCCAGAGATCGGTATCGGGCACGTATGGGATAGCGGGATTCCACCCACCCAGTTCCAGCGCCGCATCTCTCCGGAAAAAGGCCGCCGGCTGTGATACAATGAATTCCCTGGCCAGCAAGCGCTCCAGGCTATACCGGCCCGGCCTGCGACCAAACAAGGTGCGTCCTTCGGCATCGACACGCTGCACACCGCCCACCACCAGGCCCGCGTCAGGGCGCTTCCTGAACACCCCCATGACGTTGCTGAAACATCCCGGCAAATAATAGTCATCTGAGCTCTGAATGGCGGCTATTTCACCCCTTGCCCTCCGCAACCCTTTATTCACCGCATCAACCACGCCGTCGTCCGGCTCTGAAACCCAGGTCAGCTCGGGAATATTGCCGAACGATTGAAGCACCTCAACGGTGTTGTCGGTGGATGCCCCATCCATCACGATGATCTCTATGGGGCGGTAATCCTGCTCCAGACACGATTCAATGGTCTGCCGGATAAACTGCCCCTGATTGAAGCTTGGCACAATGATTGAAACCAGAGGTCGCTCTACCAGCGGAGCCCATTCGACTGTTTTTTCTCTCTTCATCCGTACACTCTTTTACAAACACCACCACGGAATCGCAATCAGGTTATCCGCCAGCCACACGGGCTCTTCAACCGCACAAATAATCATTCCCGGGGCGATACTTTCTCCATCAAACGTTTTCCGAAACGCATTCATTCCACTTCCGCTTCGTCGAGTCGGGGTGCTTGTGCACTTAATCTCGATTGGGAACAGCCGCCCGCCCCACTCCAGAATCAAATCAACCTCCGCCCCCTGGTGCGACCGATAATGATAGACTCCGGGCTGGGCATTCCAGGATCGGATTCGCTTCACAATCTCCATCACAACCCAGGTTTCAACGAGTCGCCCTTGTAGCGGATGATTGGGAATCAGGTCGGCCTCTGGAATCCGCTGATGATAGCAAAGCAATCCCGTGTCCGTCATATATCCTTTATATTTTCCGGAGGCTCGTTTGATAGAATTTCGGCTGAAGGGGGGAATTTCAATCCATTGATAGGTCGCCTCTGCAATCGCCGTCCAATGGCTCGCCGTTTTCCGATCAATCCCGAGCTCCCGCCCAATCTGCGTTGGGTTCATCTCACATGAACTCATCGCGGCCAGTAGCGCAAAAAAACGCCCAAACAGCTGAAGATCGCCAACCGCCGCAACCGTTCGGATATCGCGTTCAATATACGTTTGCACGTAACTGTTAAAAAACGTGGCGTAAAGATGCTTGGGAAGCTTCAGTAATCCCGGATACCCTCCTTTCCAAATCGTTTCATACCATGTCAATTGATCGGGGCGCACAACACTTTGCACATCTCCTGCCAGCCATCCCTCCAAAAACCCGGGAAGATCAACCTGCGAGGTCAACTCAGAAAAGGCCATAGGACCCAATTGAAGAATTCCGACTCGACCCGCCAATGACTCCGAAATATTTTTAACAACCGACAGGTTTTGTGAGCCGCTCAAAACGTATTGTCCCGCCGTTCCGCAGAGATCGACACGACGCTTCAAGGCTGCCAGCAACTCGGGCGCATACTGGACTTCATCCAGAAACAGGGGAGGAGGATTATTGTCTAAAAACAAATCTGGATCGCTTCGAGCTTGCCCCACATCCTTTACGGGATCAAAAACAATCGTTTTCAGTCGATCCCCAAAAACATTCCTAACCAATGTTGATTTTCCAACCTGCCGGGCACCCAGAAGAGAGACCACCGGAAAGTAGTCAAAAAGCTCTCTCAAGCGATCCTCAATCAATCTGTTTAGATAGTCCTTCATTTAACAAATACATTATTATCAAGATAAATGGGAGTCAAGACGCCGTTTATCATGTTTTTGTACCGATTTTAATTCACAATATTTCGGATGTCCACAAGCCACCGGTCGAGGAGCGTCAACTCCGTTTCAGGAAAGAAGCCTTCTACGACCAGGGCGCTATAGCAGGTTTGCATATCCACAGCGGGAACCCCGCTCAAGGAGAGCTTGCTAAGCACGTCCGCAATGCGGGCGTTGTTGAGATAGCCGGGCACCTCATCTTCAAAATCTTTCATGAGGTTGTGCTCGTTTCGTTTCTGCACAACTTCGGGTGCATGAAAAACGATGCCGAACCCCATCGCCCAAAGGCAGCGCTGGGCAACAAAACTCTTCCATATGTCGCACATGCGGAAGGAACAGTAGCTCGGAATATACAAAAGCGGGTAAGCAATAGGAAACCACCAGGTGCTTTGTGTATTAAAGGGGCACCACTGTCCGGGGGCCAGCCACAGCGAATCCTCCTGATCAAAATCAAAGGGTCGATCCTGTGTGAGCCGCCAAATAGCATCAACATCGGGTGATCCGTTAACAAGGCCCTGCTGTATGGGGGCCTGCAAGGGAGCATCTGAAAGGCTCCCCGAAGAATCGGGGTCTTCACTGCGCTTCGAGAAAGGCTGACATGCTGACAAGTCATTCTGAACCTCAACAAGCGGCAGGCCGCGGGGCCAGATACTTTTGTCATTCGTAAAATACCGATAGACGTTTATCCATTGGGAAGGGAAGCCTGAAAGGCTCCCCGAAGAATCGGGGTCTTCACTGCACTTCGAGAAAGGCTGACATGCTGAAACAGACTCAATTTTTCGAGCCTTGGAAACGTTTTGGGATCGCAGAACCCAATGTTCCATTGGGGCATTATCGTCATCGGTTTCATAGATACAGGTTGCTCCGGAGCGGATAGCTTGGAGGTAGGCGATATTTTTGCGGGTATAGTGATTTTCCGGCAGGCCGCGCGTCAGTTCAAAGCCGGATTCCTTCTGACCCTCCAGGCTGAGGAAATCACAGTCTTGCAGGGGCCATTCTGCCGGCCCTTTTCGATCACCCGCCACAACCAGGTGCCCGCCCTGCTGTCGCACCGCCGCATTCAGTTTGCGGACTTCTTCTGTCGGGGGCTGGATTGTAGTCAAACACACATAAAAAGAATCATTCATACGAAACACTCTCGCCGTTCAGAACCTGTTTGTAAACATCAATGTAGTCATCGGCCACATCATCCCATGTTCTGGATTGTGCCACCTCGCGCCCCCGCTGCCAGCGTCCTGTATCATCAAGTGAGGCCGTTAGCTCCAGCAGCCCATCCCTTATACTATCGACGGACGCAGGATCACAATACACCGGAACCTCCCGACCGACCTCCGGCAGCGAGCCGGCCCGGGCCGCCAGCACTGGCAGGCCGGCGGCCAGGGCTTCAATCAGGGGAAAGCCGTACCCCTCGCTCAGAGAAGGAAAAACAAACCCAGTCGCGGCATAGTATGCCGTAACCAGATCGACTTCATTCAGGCCGGATATGACACTGATGCGATCATTAACCCCGAGTTCATGAAATAATGCCCGCTCATCCGCAGTGATCTCACCGCCGCCAATACTCACGAGGCGATAGCGTTTCGTGAGCCCGCTCGATGCAAATGCACGCACAAGTCCAATAAAGTTCTTGTGCTTTCCACGGCCCCCGCAGTGCATGAGCACAGGCTCTTTCCATTGATATTTTTTTTGGAATTGCTGGATATTCATTTTATCCGGGCGTTTTGAAAACGCCGGATCCACGGCGTAGGGAATAACATATTTTACTTTTCCGGGCAGGGCATACAGATCGGCGCATTCATTCATACTGAAGGCAGAAGGAAAGACCAGTGCACTCGCCCGCTCGAGGCACCGGCGCTTCTCGGCGATATGCTGGAGATCCTTTGGCCTGTTAAAAAGAGAGGCATAGCGCTCATAAATAGCATCCTGCCAAGTTAACACCTGCGGTATTCGCAATCCGTTGTGTGTGGTGTAATAACTTGAATGAAAAAGACCTTTATCAAACGTAGACCAGTATTTCTTTTCCGTATAGCGCCGCATCCCTGCATTCAACCGCGAAAAAAGACGGTACGGCTTCAACTGCCCGGCCCTGGGCTGTACATCAACACTCACATCACACAGTTCCTCCGCGAGCCTTACCTCCGCGGACAGGCTCAGCACCACCTGCACATCAGGCCGCCTCTCCAAGGCTTTCAGCAATAAAGTAAAACACCGGGAAATGCCGCCATGCGGCTGCCGTGCATATATAGTGCCATCTATCAACACGTTCATACTAAACATCCTCTAACATACGAGCTATGGCTGAGTCATTCATTGAGCCTCCCGAGTACCTGAGTCAGGATTACACCAGGCAACGAATCCTGCCAGCATAATCTGGCCTCATCCGGTTTTTCAAAATGAAATCCGTCTGAGCACATGGATTCATCATAATAAGCATACTGATTCGTGTAACCGGCTGGAAGCTTGGAATCATTCATACGCTCCACTTCGTCTCTTTTAGCTTCAGAAATGGGAGGAGGAATGAAAAAGAGAGCCCTATCATGTATTTCAGCTTTGGTGAAGAGTGTCGTCAATGCTTCCGTTGTAATAGGTGCCACAGCATAACAGGGCGGCCGCTCATACTGCGGTGACCATGTAGACACTTTTACAGCGGGTATTCTGGCCAGCAGACGATACGGGTGACAACGCAACGCTTTTTTAACTTCCTTCGTGAAACGATCTCTGTACTCAGGGCTATCGAAGATTTTTAAAAAATAGGGAAACGTGTACTTCTGATCCAGGTTGTTACTCAGCGAGAGAGGGTGAAAAACACAGTAGATTTCTATAACGCCGGGATTCAGCTTAAGAAAGTCTTCCAGCAGCAGCACATGACCGGCCATACTGATAGCCTGGTTGCATGCCAGGGAGACGACTTCCGGTTCCATCTCAAGGTGATTGAAGAACTGATAGGCCAAGCTGTCTCCGATAATTACAGCCCTGACATCCGGATACACCCTGCTGGCTTTGTCAATAGCTTCATAGACTTCAAAACCGACACCCTGCTTATAGGCTTCTGATTTCAGTCTCCACTGCACAACAGGGATGGAGGGAAACACTGTCAGGACAGTGACCAGGATTAGCTTGGATAGGAATGCTTTCATTTCAATCAGAACTGAAAATAGATAAACTCCTGACTCGGTGCATCAAAATAGAGCAACGCATTAGCGAGTAGAATATAAATCAACCAACGCAGTATTGTCGGGATCTTTAATCCGCTAAAATCCAACCCGTGGGATCGTTCGCGCTGCAACCACTCCACAGCAAAAAGCAGGATAACAAAAAGACACTCCGGATGGTTGAGAAACAGTAGCACCCCGCCCGGATGCAGATGGATCTGCGTCAGCATCTGCCGGGCGAACTCAAACCCCTCAGACAAATTATCCGCCCTGAATAAAAATATCCAGGCGAAACACACCTGCATAAATGTTGCGATCATGCGCAACGCCTCCATAAAACCTGGCAGCATACGCCCTTTTGATGTCGTATACAGATGTTTACGGTGCCGGCCGGCTATCAATATGGGCAGGTAGTAAAGGGCATGTAATCCACCCCATACAATAAACGCCCAGTTGGCGCCATGCCAGAAACCGCTAACCAGGAAAACGATGACCACATTGCGAATGGACTGAGCCAGGCCAAAGCGGTTTCCTCCGAGTGGTTTATAGAGATAGTCCTTAAACCAGGACGTTAACGAGATGTGCCAGCGTCGCCAGAACTCAGCAATATCCCGGGCAAAATAGGGAAAGGCAAAATTTCGCATGATCGAAAAACCGAACAGACGGCCTGTGCCGATGGCTATATCGGTATATCCCGAAAAATCACCGTAAATTTGAACGGCAAAAAAGACGGTTCCCAATACGAGAACAGCTCCGCCGTATTTTTCATGGTTAGAGAATATCTCATTGGCCCAGACTGCACAGTGATCAGCGACCACCACTTTCTTGAACAGGCCCCACAGCATCTGGCGCATCCCGTCCGTGGCCTTTTGGCTATCAAACACCCGTCTCTCCATGAACTGCGGCAGAAAACGCCAGGCCCTTTCAATGGGACCGGCCACCAGCTGCGGGAAAAAGGCCACGTAGGCAAAAAAGGCGATCGGCTCCCGCGACGCCTTCATACGCCCTCGGTACACGTCAATGGTATAACTCAGCGTTTGAAAGGTGTAAAAACTGATACCGACGGGCAGTACAATGGACAGTGCCGGCGAGGAAATCGAATGCCCCAGAAACGTAAAGGTGTTAAAAAATGACTCAACAAAGAAGCCAGCATATTTGAAATACACCAAGAGCCCCAGATTCACCAGCAGACTCATGCCCACCAGCATCCTTCTTATTCGACGTCTGCCGGACTGCTCAATTAAGATGGCTAACGCATAGTCGACCGCTGAACTGATGATGATAAGGCTTAGAAATCGCCAATCCCACGAGCCATAAAAGAAATAGCTGGCACCCAGCAAAAAAGCATTCTGAAGGCGCAGGTGCTTTGCAAAAACACCCCAGTAGAGGACGAAAACAACAGGGAGAAACAAGCCGAAATCTAGTGAATTAAAGGACATGCCAAGTCAACCTGAACGCTTAAGAATGACGTCGTGATCCCAGCAGCTTACACCCGTAAAGAAACGCTTTCGGGACATACGACGGCACGTATAAACAGGCGCGACCATAGGCCGCCATGGCCTGCCCTCCTTTGGCCTCGCGGTGATAGGTTCGTGCGAGCTCAGCCTGACCTGAAGCTTTGATTTTCTGTCTCGACCACCATGATTCGGCATGATGACATTTCAGTTCGGTCTCCTCCATCACATGTGCAATATGGTTGCCCGACATGGAGGCATCATGGCAGCGGTAATCCAACAGCGCCTCCTTCAAATGCGCGATGGTATATTTCTTCATTACGCGCAGATAGAAATCATAATCATGGCAGCGCACCCACCGTTCTTCCCAGTCACCTATATCAGCCCACACATCGTGTCTGAGCATCAGACAGCACCGAATTCCACAGTAATCCCGCATGGCTTCCGGCTCGCCCGTATCTACATAGCGGATGAATTTGCCGTCCGCATTCACATCATGTACATCACTGTATACCAGTCCAATCTCCGGATGGTTTTTCAGGTGGTCAACCATCTTCTCAAATGCTTCAGGATGGAAGTTGTTGTCGTCGCACCCCCATGTCACATACTCCCCGCGCGCTTCTCGAAATCCCCGGTTGACCGTTAACGGAATGCCCTCATTCTCTTTATGTATGGCCCTGATGCGCTTGTCCCGCTGAACGTATCCGTCCAGCACCTCCCTCGTTTCATCGGAAGAACCATCATTCACAAGAATCAACTCCCAGTGGGTGTATGTTTGAGCCATCACGGAATCAATGGCTTCTCCAACCAGATGTGCCCGGTTATACGTCGGCATGATAACCGAAATCAGTGCTGAATCCATTTCTTTCATGCTTTCACTCCATCTTTCATGAACAGCGCATCCGCCTCGAGAATTTCGGGGGTGTGCTTACACATGAGCTGATCGATATTACCACGATAGCTAAAACCGTGCGCTCTCAACAACGTGTAGATATCATCAAACAGGGGTTGATCATGGTATTGAGGAACAAAAGCAACTTCCGTTACAACGGCATCCACTTTCTGCAGGAATGCCGCAGCACCTTTCACCACCTCGCGCTCATATCCCTGCACATCCAGTTTAAGCAGTATGCCCGGACGCAGGGCCTCGTCGCAAAAAAAGTGATCCAGACTGTCCACCGGAACTTCGATAGACGTGGATTCTTCCGTCTCAGGAATTTCGCATACCAGTTTATCATTGCGTTTAAGAAAAGATGAACAGGGGGTATAGCCGGAGCGTTGAAACACCGCTCGGCCCGGCTCACTTCCCAAGGCCGTATTGAACACTTTGCAATGCGCTACCTTCCGGGTGTTTGCTTTCAAGCTATCAAAGCAATCGGGCACCGGTTCAAAGCTATAGATTTCGGCCTCCGGAAAGACCCGACTGATCATCAGGGCAAACTGCCCTGTATTGGCGCCGACATCAATGATAGTCTCGAAGTTCATATAAGCCTTTAAGGTGCGCCATTTAGTTTCCCACTGCTGCTGTTTTTCCAACGCCCTGGCCCGACTGACATTTTTCTTCAAGCGGACTTCTATGCCGGCCAACCCGAATATTTTCTTTATAACTGAATTTGCAGACATCTTATTAATCCTATACAGACTGTTTAGCCTGAATTATTCACGCATTCAAAATGTTGTAACTGTGCGGCGCCAGGGGTGCCGCTGTAGTTGACTACCGCAAGCCCTTGGCAACAGCCGAAGCGAAGCGGAGACGGCCCCCGAAACTTCGGGGGAGTGACCGCAGGGAGCGGCAACGCAGATGCAGCATTTTCAATAAGCCCTCTGGGTAAAAAACGCCATTGACTGTTGTATTTAATTCCGTTATCAAATTCAAATTAAATTTTTGGCCTCACTTTTCATTATTCATTGCTATTCAATATGTTAAATTTCTTATGGCGTTTTTTATGAATAATGCAGGTTAGTTACCTGAACGGTAGCCGCTTGGTGAATCAGGTGTCCCCAGGAGGCCTGCCATTCATGAATACGGCTGCCATCCTTCATTACAGGCTTCACTTCAAAAACGCCAGTGCCCAACAGAACATCATAGATATACTTGGCGGACGATAGATCGCCTTTTACAAGAGCCAGGCTCAATTGGTAATCTCCGGGCGCCAGCGGAAGTTCAAGAATATCCAGACAGCACAAATGTGAGCCGGCCTCCGGAAAATCAAAAGATGGTGAAATGCCGTTTAGAATAACGCCACCGGACTGGTCCAGCACAGAGTAGCCGAAGCTGACGTCGGAAACCGGCTCCGCCACATGGACCAGAACATCAAGCAACAGGGAGCCTGCACTGGCGATGGAAGATGAGGCATCCTTCCGGACGCCAAGCTCTTCGATTCGAAGTCTTTCATCCGGGTTGAACGAACCGTCCAGAAGGCTGCGGTCGATTGGTCCACGCCGGCCGAGTTTGGATGCAGGCTGTACATGATTATTATAAAACTGTATCGCCGCATCAGATGCCCCATCAAAACAGATAGAGCCGTTATCAAGGACAATACAGCGAGATGTCAGTGAGGCAATGGACGCTAGGTTATGGCTCACAAAAAGAATGGTGCGGCCATGACGGGCCACATCTTTCATTTTGCCGATACATTTCTTCTGAAACTCTGCATCTCCAACTGCCAGCACCTCATCCACGACCAGGATTTCCGGCTCCAGATGGGCCGCCACGGCAAACCCCAGCCGTACGATCATACCGCTGGAATAGCGCTTGACCGGGGTATCGAGATAGCGGGCACACCCGGAAAAATCGACAATCGAGTCCAGTTTACTTCGCACTTCGGCTTTGCTCATACCCAGGATAGCACCGTTCAGAAAGATATTCTCCCGCCCGGTCAGTTCCTGGTGAAAGCCGGTCCCGACTTCCAGCAGAGAGGCGATGCGCCCGTCCACGCGTATTTCCCCGGTAGTTGGAGCGGTCACCCGGCTCAGGATTTTAAGCAACGTACTTTTGCCGGCACCGTTACGGCCGATAATCCCGAGCACTTCACCCTCGCTTACCTCAAAATTAATATCCTCCAGCGCCCAAACATATTCATCCATGCTCACAGCCGCCCTTGAGCGATCATTGGCATGGGTGACCCGCAGGGTTGGATCTTCCTTACCCCGAACCCTGGCCCACCAGCGGTTGAGATCATGCGAAACTGTCCCCGTCGAGACCTCCCCCAACCGGTACTGCTTTGATACATTTTCGATTTCTATGATCTTTTCAGACATGACTGTCTTGGTTTCTGGTTCGTTGTTCTTGGTTCAGAGTTAATATTTTTGTCTCTCGGCGTCATACTTTTTCAGGTAGCGAATAACCCCCCCGACCTTTGATTTACACATCTTTGCCTGACCGTACAGCGCATCAAACAGTTGTTGCGTTACATACTTCTGATCCAGCGCCACATAAAGCTCGCTCTGGACTTCGCCACACGAACGTTGGGAATATCCGAGGAACCGAATAAATTCTTTCGAAGAACCGGCGTCAAATCCTTCTGCAATATTGTGCATAATGGATCCGGCTGCACGCGTAATCTGGTCTTTCAAACCCCAGTCCTTTGCAAACTCCTGATTCTGTTTAACCGCATCATAGATATCCTTTGTCAAAACCCGTCCAGCCTGCCAAGCTTCAATATCTTCAAATCTTTCAATTTTCATGTTACTAACATCCTTAATTCTTGGTTCCTATTTCTTTGTTCTTGGTTTGCTATTTCAATCTTCTGCTGCCACTCCCTCAATCAAGAACCCTGAACTAAGAACACGGTGTGAGGCTACGCCTCACACCGTATCCATAAACGTTTTTTCGACTCTGTTAAAAATGGCGATTCCCAAGATCAGGACCATCACGGCAAAGCCGCCACTGTATGCCAAATGAAACCATGAAAAAGTCCCCTGCCCCAGAAAAGCCAGGCGAAAGGTCTCAATAATGGGTGTCATGGGATTAATCAAAAGAAACCAGCGCCATTTCTCAGGAATAGAAGACAGTGGATACACCACAGGAGCAGCGTACATCAAAAGGCGCACACCGAACTCCAGCAAAAACCGCAAGTCCCTGTATTTTGTTGTCATAGAGCTAAACAGTATCCCGAGCCCAAGCGCCTGCGCCGCCATCAGCAAAATGAGCAATGGTGACAGAAAGGCATAGGCCGTCCAGCAAATTTCAGTCCCATTCAGCCAGTAATAGAAAGCAGAGAACCCGAGAAAAAATATAAATTGCAATGCGAATTTAAAAAAGTTCGAAATTACCAGCGACAGAGGAACTGTAAGTCTGGGGAAATAGACTTTTCCAAACAAATTTGCATTTCCTACAAACGTATTCGATGAGGCCGTAAGGACGCCCGCAAAATACATCCACAAGATATTTCCACTTAAATAGAAAAGTACTTTAGGCAGTCCATCGGTACTGAGTTTAGCAATACTGCCAAACACAACGGTAAAGACCAGCGTTGTAATGAGGGGCTGCAACACGAACCACAAAGGGCCGAGAATGGTTTGTTTGAATTGAGCGGTAAAATCCCTGCGCACAAACATCCATACGAGGTCCCTGCTCTGCCACAAATCAGACAGGTGCAGTTCGAACCATCCGCACTGTGGCCGAATAATCATCAGCCAATTTCTGGCGGCTGCATTGTTCTTATACTTTTCAAACATGGTGCGATTTTCTCCTGCATGCGCGAGCCTGCATCTGTTTATGACAACGGCGAATCAGCTCGTTGCTGGACGAGCATACCCAGCCATGTGACACTTATCAAGGCTACGAGCGGATGACGAAACGGAAAATCCAACAGGCTGTGCATTAACACACCAGCCAGGGCCAGCGTCCTCCCCATGCCATTAAAATGGTTCATGGGGTCTCCACAGAAGCTTATCCTCAGATTCTTTTTTTGCAGCTTTAACAGAAGGAATACGCAGAACAGCACGGTGATCCCTCCAACTGCACCATATTCCGCCAGCGCCTGCAGCGGTTCACAATGAGCGTGCTCGATAAAATACTGATCAACAGGCAATGACTGATAGTAAGGAAAGACATATCTAAATGTGCCGGGTCCGGCACCCCAAACAGGGTAATCGATAAAAACAGACAGGGTGTCCAGCATTATCTTTTTACGGAACAGTAGCTGTTCCAGCAGGTTCGTGCGATTCAGAAAGGCCCAGCACATTCCTGCGGCCATTAGTGAGATCATTCCGACGACGGCTCCTCTTTGAAAAAAGGCAGGTTTTATGTTCAGGGCTGGCCAACCGCAGGTCTCGTCTCCTCGCCGACTGTACATCCACAGAGGAAAAGCCGTCAATAACAGAAGCATAATGGCCACTCCTGCGCGCGATCCCGAGAGCAGGATTGCTGCCACCATAAACAGGGTCGCTACATAAAACAGACCGCAGGGACTGGAGATACTGCCCCGGTTGCGAGCTCTGCACTGAAAGCGTAGCCCGAGCCCAACAGCTACGGGAATGATGAGGTTGGTAAAAGATGCAAATTGGTTCTCATAAGAAAAAAAACCGGTTACCGGAAATACAGGATAATCAACCGGTGTCAAACGCTGTCCAATTACGACAACAGATACGACCGTCCCGACCAGCACTGCCGCAATTTCAACTACTATGCGTTGCCTGTTTCCCCAATATACCGCCAGGTAACCCACAGACACGAGCACCATCATCATCCACAGCGCATCCAGCGAAGCCTCTGCATGCACTGATGCGGGCAACCAAGGAAGAGCATCAAGCGGCACGGCACCATAGCCCGTCTCCCATGAATAAGACGGATTAACAATATAGATCGTCATCAGCCCGATCAACATTAGAAATCCTGTCACAGGTATAAGCCGCTTCCACATGCGGTCACCGTTCCCGAATAGTATCGCACTGACCACACTGAGCAGCAGGCCTGCAAATGCCATGGCCGGATACCATGGCACCCCCACTGGCGGAAACGCCCGACCGTGGAATGCAAACAGTACAGCGGCAAGACCGACGAATAAGAGCGAACACAACGAAAGAACGTTGCGGGTCATCACGACCTCTTCTGCTCCTGAGAAAGGAGTTTGGGAGGTTGATAATTATAGTAACCACCGTAGTTACCATAGTAGTATTTGAAGCGATTCAGGCTGACACCGTTCATAATCAGCCCGATCCTGCTGCCACCACCTTCCTGCATACGTTTCACTGCATTGCGTGCACCCAGGCTGTGCGTAACACCCTGCCTGATGACAAACAGAACAGCATCGGCATACTCGACCAATATTAAGGCATCGCTGATGCCCATCATCGGAGAAGAATCAATGATGACACACTCATACTCTTTACGCACGTCGCACATAAAATCCGTCATTCTGGCGTTGCCCAATAGCTCTGAGGGATTCTGGGGGATGGAGCCCGATGCTATGATATCGAGGCCCTGCACGATATCCGAATTCACCAATTCTTTCCACTGTTTTTCACCACTCAGCATTTCAGACAGACCCAGCGGCATACGTTCCAGATCAAATATTTGTTTAAAGGCGGGGCGCCGTAAATCTGCGCCCACGAGAAGCGTCTTTTTCCCGCTCTGGGCCATGGTAATGGCCAGATTGGTTGAAACGAGTGACTTTCCTTCTCCCGGTTGCGTACTGCTGATGAGATACACATGCGCATCTTTATAGGTCGGCATGACCTGGACCACCGTTCTCAACGTTTTAAACGCTTCCGCCGCAGCACCCTGCGGATCGACCTGCGAGATCATCCCCCTCTCATGCAGATTTTTCCGCTCAATCACAGGGAGTGAGACCAAGACGGGAAGACCCAGCACGCTTTCGGCATCCTCACTCCTTCTGAAACGCCGGTCCATATAATACAGCAGCACCATCACAGCAATGCCAGCACCGAGACCCAATGCGCTCCCGCGCGTCATCATGCGTGAAGGATTGGGTATAAACGGTTTTTTTGCCGCACGAGCCCGCTCTGCAACCCTGATCACTTCAGTGGGCAGGCTCTCAGCCACACTGGCTTCTTTCATCTTAGCTAAAATAGACTGGTAGATTTCCCGGTCAGCCTCTACATTGCGTTTCAGTTCGTTATAACGTACGAGCTGCCGGTCCAGAGCAAAGGCGACCTGTTCCTGTTCCTCCAGAGCCCTTTTAAGCCTGACCTCTCTTTCCTTTAATGTTTCATAGCGTGCCTGCAGTGTTTTCATGGCTGTTGAGCAGCTAACCTCAAACTGCCTAAGCAGCATTTCCTCCAATTTGAGGGCTTCGCGCATGTCGGGATAATCAGGCTTATACCGCTTTCTCAGGCGAGATACTTCCTGCTGCTGACGTTGCCACGCCTGCAGCGCCGCCTTGACATTGTCATTGTTTAACTGAGAGGCCACATGAATCCATGGCTGTCCTGTGGCCCGTTGATCCTTAATCACATTATATGCACTTTCTGCATCAATTAGCTGGGTTTGAGCTGCTGTCAAGGCGCCGTTTAAAGCTTTCAGTTTTTCGATGACAATATTCTGATCATCTTCGAGCGAAACAGATTTGGTTTCCTCTCTGTATTGCTGCAGCTTATTCAAACCCTCTTCAAGCTTCTGGCGATATTCATCAGATCGGGCTCGAAGCCACTCTAAAGCCTGCAAGGATGAACTCATCCGGTTATCGAGTTCCTGCTGGATATAAGCCTGTGCCACCGCATTGGCCAGTAGGGCAGCCACTTCCGGATCGGTATGGCGGGCGGTCACTTTTATCAGACGGCTCTTTTCAACGGGCATTATATTGACCAGCCCTTTGGCGGCGGACGCCTTTTGCATGGCATTTGTAAGAGAAGGAAAAAAATTCTTCTGATCCAGGAGACCGCTCTGCGTAACGGCTTTCTCCATAATTTCCCGGCTGTGCAGGGTATTAAGGACGGTATTAAAGTATTCCAGATTCCTGATGTTGACGGCCATGGCATCCTGGAAATTCATAATCCGAGGGATTTGTGCTTCGACCATAAGCGTAGCGGTACTCTGATACTGGGGTTCTATTCGTTTCAGCTGAATATACGTGATGCAGAAAACCAGCACTGCGACCGCTACACCGAACCATATACGCTCCCGAATGAGGGCCATTACATCCTGCACGTCAAGAATCCGCCCCTGTGAGCTTTCTGTCTTATTGTTTTCTGCTATATAAGGTGTTGCCATAATAAGCTATATATTAACCGCGAATATTACTCTTAATTGTATTCTTTACACTCTTTTGCGGCTATTTCTTTTATTAACCGCGACAAAACTCATAGAACTCAAATTTCATACACTCGACTACATCTTTTTACTGTTTCTTTGGCTCTCCGTACTATTTCGTGGAAAGCGTGTACTATCCCTATAACATCAGCGAATAGTGCGTCCAACCGAATCCCTATATCACGCCGCCTGTC
>CAYXEW010000032.1:0-23851 GCA_964464115.1 uncultured Verrucomicrobiota bacterium | reverse complement strand
GGTCGGCCATGCGCGAGCGGCTGTCCAGGAATTTTTCGCAGAACCAAAAGGTGGCATCCTAAATGATGGTGGCCATCTGGAAACTGGCGGTGTTCCGGTAGCCGCCGGAAGGTCGCAACTTGCTCATGGGGTTGTTCCTTTGTCGATGGTTAGGCATTTTTCATTCTCTCACTGAGGTCTTTGTTGGGAACAAACAGCTCGAACCATTCGGCCAGGCCGTAGCTCAGGTGCATATAGGGGATCATGAGGAAGAGGAGGACGTCTGATGCCCGCCGGGTCTGTTTCACCATCCCGAATGTGAACCAGGCAGATGCTACGGCGTACAGCATTAAATCAATGGCCAGCAGCAGGCGGCCTATGGGGTGAAAGCATGAAGCCAGTCCGAGAGCAAGCAGGGAAAGGACCCAAACGCCCGGTACGATCGTAGTCGGTTCAAATTTGGCCCCGCCTCTGATCAATCGAATCCGCGTAGCCCCGTAGCCCCAGATCTGCTTCCAGAATTTAACAATTGACTGACGGGGATAGTGATAGAGCTGCGCATTGGAGTTGAACATCAGCGTCCAGCC
Organism: uncultured Verrucomicrobiota bacterium; assembly: GCA_964464115.1. Lineage (GTDB taxonomy): Bacteria > Verrucomicrobiota > Kiritimatiellia > CAYTQP01 > CAYXEW01 > CAYXEW01. The sequence goes on along the minus strand of CAYXEW010000032.1, from coordinate 23,285 downwards.
AGCCTGCTCCGTTCTAAAGGAGGCAATCATTTCCTCGCCCGGCCAATATTCAGGATCAAACATACCGATACTTTCCAGCACTGATTTACGGTAGGCCATATTGCAGCCGATAATCCGGCTCCAGTTCACTGCGCACAAGACTTGTTTACCTTCCGTATAACGGTCTGCCACATAGCCGGCCGCCGGTGAAGAAAGCGCCAACCCCGCCAGGCGGCCTGAAAGATTAATGTCCTCGGGCACCAGGCTCGGCCCGCTGATCAAGCCGACCTGTTCATCCACAAAAGTGCTGACGATCTGTTCCGGCCAGTTCTCCTTGACGTATACATCGTCATCAATGAAGGCCACAATCTCAGCAGAAGCCCTTTTCGCGCCCTCGTTCTTTTTGCGGCTTGAGTCCCCGGTCTCGTATTCGATCGATAGGTGTTCAATGTTGGAGAAGCGGTCACAGAATGCCCGTATCGCCTGGGCACTTTCGCCGTTGTGAATTTTGCCGCAAACAAACACTTCGATTTCATCAAAGCGAAGAGCTTTTGTCAGAGACTCCACGGTTTTGACCACCGTGGGGCGCCCCATCGTGGGAATGACTACGGAAAGCATGGGTTTTGTATTATTCATTACTGATTCTTAAAGAGACTTCTAATAGCCACAAAGAGCACGAAAAGTCACGAAAAGGATTTGAGTATCCCTCTTTTTTTTTGTGTCTTCTTGTGTTTCTCGTGGCCACTTTCTGGTCACGGCTTTACTTTTTTTCTGCAAAAGGGCAAAGCCAGCAGGGCCAGCACCACGATGATCATACCGGCAATCTGCAGCCATAAGGTTTTCATGGGCGGGCTGTAGACCAGCTTCACCATGTGCTTTCCGGCCTCCACATACACGCCCTGAAAGATGTAATCACCGCGCAGCAGGGGCACCGCCTCACCATCGACGGTGGCCTTCCAGTTCCGATCATAGCGCTCGGCAAAGCGCAGAATAGCCGGTCGTTCAGCGTCGACTTCCAATTCTACGTTGCCCGACTTATAGGACAACACCTTCACAGAGCCCGCCGGCCCCTGTTGCGCTAGTACTAGCAGGTCATTGGTGGATTCCTCTGCAATAAAGACCTCATTCAGGATTTCATAACCGGGGTCGGCCAAGGTTTGCAGAGTCTCTTCATCGGGCAGTGATCGCCAGGCTCCGATCAGTGCAAAGCGCGGAGCGGCATTTTTCAGATACACCAGCGCGTGTTGCGGAGGCTGTGACTGCGAGGCGGGCACAACCATCAGCTCCCCTCTGTTATCCTGCCCCACGTTGAACGCATAAGCCACCTCCACCTGCCCTTTTACTTCGGGCATGGCACTTAACTGGCGCACCATTTGAGCTGGACCCAAGACATAACTAACCGCACCCAGACGCCACATCCGAACGGGATTACGCCCTACCGTTTGCAAAAACTGACTGTAATCTTCGGGCATGCGCGGCATTTGGGTAAAATTATACGTCGTAATATTGTGGTGCGGCAGCAGGTACGTGAGCCAAGTATTATAAAAGCCCGACTGCGAAGCCAGAGCCAGGCGCTGATAGCCCTGTCTGTCCTTGAGTATTCGTATAATTTCATTTTCTTGGTAATAACTTGCCGGCACTTTTGATATGTAGTGATTGGCGATCAATAGTGCGTCCACCGCCAGCACTGCCAGCAGTGCCACCACTAAAGGTTTGCGAGGCACCTCTTTTTTCAAAGCAAAGAGAAAGCTGCTCAGCGCAAGGCTCATCAAAAATGCGTAACCGACCGCCTTTGTTTTTTGCGACACAATCACATCGGCCATTTGCTGAGGCCAACCCTGGGCATTCAGCGTATTCATTTGAGCGGCACTGCCCGAAACAGACAGTAGCCACCAGAGGCCCAGCAACGCCGTAAGCCCCCACACGACCAGCTCAATCACTCGAAACCATGATGGTGATGCTGCTTTACTCATTGCACACCTCCCTCTGCATCGGATGGCTTTGCACTGCGCAGAAGCAGGTCCAGGCCGTAAGCCGACAGTATACCCAGAGCCATCTGAAAAATGTGCAGGAACTTGTTGGGATTTCGAATCGAGCTGATCATAGGGAACTGATAGATTATGCGATAGAGCGGAAAATACTTACCGAATGAGAGCAGTAGAGCAATGGAAGTGACGGCCATCCAGAACAGGGCATCACGGCGGTCGAGTGTGTTCTCTCCCCCCCAAAGCGCTTTATTTTTCCCAGAAGTGAAGGCCAGCGCTCCGGCCAGGAGTGCTAAGAAAACAGGAATCAGCCCCATATAGTGGTTCTCCAGTTTAAAGTTCTGAAAACCCTGGCGCGACTGTTCCCAGCCAGCGGAGCGGCCCATACGCCCCCAGTACGGGCCTTTGGGCTCACCGGAACGCCACCCCATAAAGCCCGGAGCAATGAAATCGATAGATTCTTCAGGCGGCCAGCTCCACTGTGTGGTAAATTCCCATTTCTCTTTGGGGCTCTTCTCATTTTGAACGGACACCCCTTTGACAGCTACATTATAGCCGGAAAGAAGTGAGTGGGAAGCGATCAGAACACCTACAGCCACCATGGGGCATACTATTCTAACATATTGCATCCAATCTTTCTGATAGTATTTCCAGCACTGGTAAACCGCATAGGGGCCGAGGAACAGGGCACAGAACAGGGCCACATCCGACTGCTCCAGGAACATACCACCCAATGCGCCGCCGGCCAAGACGGCCCAAGGGAGTTTTCTGGACTCGACGGCCTTATCCGCCAGCACTAGGAACATGGAGGCAAACACCAGTACCCCGAATTTGCCGATATGACCCGCATAGGTCAGCGTAAAATTCTGCCCCAACCAGAAAGCTGTCAGGCCGGCAATCAGACAGGCGGGCAACGACAAACCCTTGCGGCGCAAAAAGACCAGCAGGAACATGGAGGCAAACCATAGATCGATGGCGTGAATCCAGTTGGTAAAAAACTCGAGCGGCAACAGCCAAAGCCAGAGATAGGTCCATGTCATGAGTTGATACGAGCCCACTCCGAAGAGCAGGTAATCCGACCAAGCTGAAAAAAACTTATCAGGCAGACCGGCTTTTCGAATGGCCAGAGGACCAATACTGTCATCCGTTGTAAAAAGGACGCCCCCCCCCAACACATCATGAAAGAGCAGTACAGCGACCAGTAGAAAAAAACCGCCCGCCAGAAGAAGATCATTACATTTAATTCTCGTCATAGATATCACTCGCTCATATAAGCCGTATCCCCTAAGAATCGGATACCAACACAGACCCAGCCTTACGCCTTGTTTTTAATAGCCACAAAAAATACAAAAATACACGAAAAATCCTTACGGAATAACACAAGTCATTACCCTCTTTGTGTCTTCTTGTGTTTCTCGTGGCCATTACTTTCGGTGTCATAACCGATTGACATTCCGGCATGATGCCCCTATATCTCGCTGCCGATGTTTAAATTTATCCAGATCATCTATCACACCTTTTTCTCCTGGAATCGACCGGGTTTTTATCTGTACCGAAAATTTTTCAAGCACGAGAACGCGGTGACACCTGATGAGGGGGTGGACATTGTGATTGAATCGGCCGGAGGAACGGCTCTTTACAGCTTTCTGCGCTATGTAAAAGATCACAACCCCGAGCTGAAAATAGCGATGTTCACACATTCAGCCGGTGCAGTAAAATATGCAATCAGGCACCATATTCCGGTCATCGTACTCACACGGAATCCTTTTGACTCCATCAAATCATTAAAGCGTCGCTTTGCTGATTTCAGCATGAACGGCATCATTATTCGCTACATGGTCTTTCACGCATCGTTAGCCAAAATGGATTTTGTTGTTGGAAGCTTTGATGACATCACCCACCGCCCTCAAAATATTATTGAAGCAGCAAATGAAAAATACGGACTCAGGCTCTGCCCCGGCGATGGTCATATAGCGCACCACAATCGAAAAACTGCTGATGAACCTGAACCGCCTATTCATTAGGCGTTTGTGGAACTTTTATTAAAAGCTGAACACAGCTCAAGGCCGCACTGGCAAACCCGGCAATCGTACTCGACCACGCCACATCCCAAACCGAATCATGATTAAAATAGACATAGCCAACATACAAAATGGCAATCGCCGCCACATGGTAAACGGCTTTGAAAGAGCGCTGAGCTATATAGAAGTGCAACAATACATTGGTAAAAGCCACACAAAACATGCCGACAGAAAGTAGGCGCACAAGATTAAGTAATTCGGGTGCAGGTTCCCGAAGACCGTAGAAAATCCTCAGCGGCAACTGAGGCAGCAGCAGGCAGCCTGCGACAGCAGGCAACAGCGCAAACAAAGTATAGAGAATCGATTTGCGCAAGACATCCCGATGCTCTCCCCGACCGCCCTCCGAAACAACTTTTGGAAACATGGCTTTAGCAAGCGGAACCGCCGTAAAAATAATAATTTTTGAAATCATGGATGCATACGCATAATGGCCCGCTTCATCTGGGAGATAATTTCTCACTAAAATCATATCTGCATTCATAAGCACGGCATATCCGAGCAGAATAATAAAAGACTGTAGAGAGTAACTCCGAATGCTTTGCACCGGGCCTGAAGTACCTTTATACTTGAGCAAGATACCCAGTAGCACTATACCCACAATGATGTTGCCCGCATAGATCCCCAGTCCGTGGCCCAGGAGACCCCATCCCGCGGCCGGCATGATAAAGATAACAAAATACCCCCCCGTAAGAAGGCGCACCAGGGCTTCTATCTTTGTAGCCACCATGACCCATGAAAAACGCTGCAACCCCTGTAATGCTCCATGTATAATCGGCTGACAAAAAAGAGCCGCCAGCGTAATACCCATAATGATAACGGGGGCACCTCGATTCAGATTAAATAATTCAGTCAGCGGGCGGTTAGCTGTCAAGGCAACAATAACAACGGGCAGGCCCAGCAACGACATGCGCAGTAGCCACTTTAAGGTGAGACGTCTTACATCACTATAGCGTTCCAACTTGACCAGCAGCGCTGAATAATGCGTCACGGCGATACCGATGGAGGATAACGGCAGATTCACAATACGAATAAAACCAAGCAGAGCCGCCAGAATACTGTATTCATTCGGGGTCAAATTTCGGCCCATGACGATCTGATATGCAAAGTTGCAGACATTGGCAACCATGGCCCCTGATAAGAGCTGTGTTGTATGCCTCATCAGCATATCACTCTTTACATACGTCCATATTCGCCTGATCACATCACGCATACCAATCTCCAAAAACCGATAAAGTGTAATCAATTATTTTCCAATTACCATCATTTTGATTGGCCTTCATAATAAATAAAGGTTAGACAAGAATGCTAACAATCGGGCAGGAGACCATTATGAAAAGTCATTATAGAGTATACAGGCCGCTATTTATATTCACAGGACTGGTCTTACTTGCTCTGCTCACCAACTGTACACGCCGCAAACCCTCATCGTATGACATCACGTATAGCGAACTTATACAGCAGCTTACGAATACGCTTGATATGGCCAACCTGAGTGAGCCCGGGGTCGAAATCCTGACATCCTATGACCGCTCAGGCGGTAATGACGACTTCAATCACCCCGTCCGTGAAACCGGAGACGGGTGGGCCGTGCTGGCTGATCTGGACGGCCCCGGATGTATCACCCGATTTTGGTTTACAGGCGGGCGCGATCATAATCGAATAAAAATCTTCATTGATGGTGAAAAAAGGCCCCGAATAGATAAAACGATTGGAGCGTTTTGCGGCGGTGAAAAGTCGTATCTTCCCCCCATTGCGGCCAGAGAGCCCTACTGCTGGTTTAACTTTATGCCCATCTCCTTCCAGGACCATATCAAAATTATGGTTGAAAAAAGAAACGATACCCCCAACCCTAAAATGTATTATCAGATTGCATACAAAATGTTTAAGCCGGATCAAGCAGTTGAGCCGTTTCCTGTACCCTTTTCTTCGGCACAAAAAAAGTCACTGGCAGCAGCACGCGCATTCTGGCAGGAAAAACGTGAGGATTTAAGCCATCTTGAACGTTCAGTATACAGCTCTCACATCCAGGCGGGTAAGAGCACAAATTCGGCAATAATTGAAGGGCCTGCAGTTATAAGAGAGCTTTCAGTCTCGCTTGACGAAGGAAATATATCCCCCTTACAAAAAAACGCTTTACTGAGGGATATCGTCATAAATGTATATTGGGACGGCAGCAATGAACCCAGCGTGTCAGCCCCGATCGGTGATTTTTTCGGTTCAGGATGGAAAACTATACGTTATCAATCAACCTATTTTGGTGCATTGGAAAACCTCTTTTACAACCGCTTTCCTATGCCTTTCAAAGAACAGTGCAGGGTCGAGTTTATTAACGAATCCGATACGGATATCGCCATTACCCTTGGCTTACGAACAGACCGCTACCCTGATAATAAAAGTATATTCGGATATCTGCACACAAGCTGGAACAAATCCAATCCGGAAGAAGTCGGATCTCCCCACCCCGTCGTACATGCCAAAGGAAAAGGAAAGTATGTCGGATGTATTCTGAACACGCTGAGCAGAGATCAGAGCTGGTGGTTGCTGGAAGCCGACGAATATATGTATATTGATGATGACACCTTCCCTCGCTGGCACGGCACAGGACTGGAAGATTATTTTAATGCGGGCTGGTATTATGGAAATGCCCTGGCGCAGGCATTCCACGGCATCATTTTCAAGGCTCCTTTCAGAACGATCCAATATAATATTCATCAAACAGACCCCGTACAGTTCAATAAACGGTTCCTGATGGAGTGGGAACGCGGCCCAGCCAATGAATCACATGGTCTAATGGAAAGTACGGCCTTTTATTATATGGGCGTGCCCTCCGGCTCCGGTTCTGACCTGCTTTCCAAGGATGCGAGAAGAGCTCCTTCAGACGAAGCGGAGATTGTAACCCTGATGTCAGAAATTAACAACTATGAGAGACTCGGTGATTACAGAGGTGCCCATGATGCAATATCGGCATTCATTCAAAAACATCCCGGCTATCCTTTGAAGAGCATTGTGGAGGCCCGCCAGATGCTGTATGAGGCCGAGGCCGGCAGTAGAGATACAATCATTGAAGACTTGAGCGCTTTAAAAGAAAACCCTGACTATAAGCTTGCTCATCAACAGATTGCCGACTGGCTGTGGATACAGGAAAATGCCGGCAACGGTTTGCTGGGTATCTATTGCAATGCCAGATCCCGTGTATTTGTGAACGGCAATCCTGTGACAGAGATAGCGGATCCGAACAGGATGCGTTTCTATAGGGTCGACCTTAACGAAGGAAGAAACTGTATTGCGGTACAATCAGCTCAGCAGGCCTACCCGGACTGGGTGCAGGTCTGTCTTCTCACCTCTCAAACCAATATGTACAGTGATGCGGACTGGGCCTACGGCATTAATGCTCAGGGACAATGGGCAGAGGTCGGCTTTGACGACAGTGCATGGCCGGTTATCGGCAAGCCCACCATGAAAGGTCCGCCGGAAGTGCCCTATATACGCCTCGACCCCAACATATATCCCGACGCCCAATCGAAGGCAAAAGGTATGCGTCCCGACTGGAAGGGACAAAAAGGGTACGTCGTCTACAGAAAAGAGTTTACACTTCCATAACACGAAGGATGCTTAGGGATGAATGTCGGTGTTGATGTAAGACATCTTGGGATGATGATGGGCACTGGTGGCGCACAAGTGCTGTATCATGGTCTGCGGGCGCTCGAAAGATTCGACAAGGAAAACCGCTATATTCAGTACCATAAGCAGTTGGGAGAATGGGGTAACAGAGGACCACTGCATGGTTCTGTCGCATCTGCGTATGGAGATATCCTGTCAAAAAACCTGTGGATTCCTTTTTGGACCAGAAAGCATGACATTGAAGCTCTTTTTCATTTTTTGCCGCCTATCTCATTCAGCACGAAGACCGTTAAACAACTCTGCTATATTCTGGATGTACCGGAAAACTGGGAAAACAAATCTTTACAAGACTGGATCTACAACAATCTTTTCATTCGGCACAGCTGTAACAGAACGGATAAAGTGCTGGCGCTTTCACGATTCACCGCTGATCGAATTATTCGCCACATGAACGTAAAGGCTCATAACATAGACATCCTGTACCCCTGCCTGGATACTGATTTTTTTTCGTATACACCAGAACAGAGACTCATCAGTCAACCCTACATTTTTGGGATTATAAGCAATTTATCACACCGGAAAAACCCGGGCGGTTATCTGAAAATTTACGACCAGTTACCCAGCAGTATTAAAAGCCAGTACAAACTGTATTTGGCCGGGGCCGCGAAAAGTATTGATGATTTTGTTCCCATCGTGGGCCGGGACCTGGTGGACAGACTCAGACCCTATATTGAGATCAAAGGAAGAGTGTCTTTGGAAGAACTGGTCAGGCTTTATTCGAACGCAACCGTCACCATTTTCCCATCTTTTTATGAGGGTTTTGGCTTACCGGCCATTGAATCCCAGGCGTGCGGAACGCCCGTTGTCGTCAGTGATATTCCTCCACTATTGGAGATATCGGGCGACTTAGCCAGCTTCTGCAATCCTGATGACATACATACCTATGCAAGTAAAATAGAAGAAGTCATCAACAATATCAGTGCATATCCAAAGGATGAGCTTGCAAAAAGAGCAAAACCCTTTAATTATGAATCGTTTGCAAAGACAGTACATCATTCGATTGAGGAATTAATTTATGTTTAACCAATCCTGGCTCAATCAGCCGATAGAAAAATGCTCAAACGTTCTCGATATTGGAGCGGGAGGTTTACGCAGGGCGGATCATGTTAAGACCGTCGATATTTTAGAACTGCCCAACACCGATTACGTGTTTCATGTTGAAAAAAATATACCATGGCCATTCGAAGATAATGAATTTGACTACATCATCCTAAGCAATGTCATTGAGCACATTGATGACCTTGAACCTTTTCTGAAAGAAATTAACCGGGTATGCAAGCCGGGTGGTATTATTCGAGGTACTACCCCGCATTTCACCAATCCGTGTGCGTATGCTGATCCGACACACAAGCACTATTTTTCACTGCACTTCCTTGATTGCTTTTCTGAAAAGAGACCCAATCCCTTTCTGTTGCTCAAAAAAATTCTCGGTTGTGATATTGTGCTAGGTGAACAGATCAACACTTACTTTAAGATTAATAAAAACTTTCTTATGTTTAGAGAAATATTATGGCCAACACTGATTCCTGTTTGGGCCCATCTCTTTCAGGATTTCTACGAAGTGCATCTATCGCGGTTACTTCCAGCTTGGTCTATTTTCTTTGAGCTTGAAAATGTCAAAGGCGACAGTAAGACCTGACATATAGAGGGTTATACTCTTAACAGCACAGCAATTATCCGTGCTCTACAAGGTCGGCATAATACAGAAAATAGGAAGGCCAGTCGACGGGGCTGGATGGAGCTGCTCTGTATTTGTTCAGAAAGAGGGCTGCACCGGACAGTAAGATGGGCGCCGTCACACCGTTCTCAATTGATTTAACGGCTTCCATGTAGGCCCCGAACTCATCCCACCCTTTCAGAATGGTGCCGTCGACCGGGTTCCAGCGGTCTTCATTATAGTCGCGATGGAGCGTCTCCGCATCCAGGTACAGAATCGATCCGTCCGGGTCCACTGCTTTATTTTTGAAAGGATCTACCACGTAATAACGAATTTCATCATGCCAATCGGACGGCAGATTGGGAAGGAGCAAGTCATTGACCATACGCTTTTCCTCGTCCTCAATCAATTTATCCAGTCCGGGAATACCGGATTTTATGGGTGAAATAATATCGCGCGTAAAGACTTCGGGTAAATCGTGAAAGAGGGCTGTAAAGAAGAGATTGATCCTGCGCTGGCGACACATGGGCATATCCAAAGACGAAAGGTAAGCCATCATGGCCACAAACAGAGAATGGCCCAGCACCGTTGTCTGCGGCAAACGCGGCGTGGTCGACCACCGCCGCTGGAACCGGAGCTGTCCGCAGATATCAATAAAGGCCGAGGCCTCCTGATTGAAACATATCTTTCTTACGCCGATCAGATCGATGTGTTTTTCCATCTGTGCCTTGATCAGGCTTCGCGCATCCTCTAAGCCGAAGACAAAGTCACTGGTACGGCTGACAATTTTAAATTCCCATTCTGTTGCGAGGTAGTGTGAGGCTTCCAGAATGCGGTATTCCACTGTATCCTTGGCAGCCATTTCTATATGCGATTTCAGCCTTGTCTTGAAGGATTCGTTCAGGCCTTCCAACTCCGGTTCCAGCACAGCGAGTACATGTTTCTTAATGGCTTCACTGTGGGCCTCCATCAAACGGTGAAAAAGCGGTGCCTTAATATCGGTAAGCACAACGCGGGGAAGAAATTCAAAAATAAATGTTTCTATCAACGTCACCCAGTCAACCCGGCTCTGCCGTCCTTCAAACTTGGCCAGCAGGTAAGCCGTCATCATTTTGTGGGCCTGTTTATCCAACTCCGTCAGTTCGACAGGCCGGACAAAATCGTTCCAGCGCTGAATGCAGGACGCCTGAAATAGGCGCTCAATAAATTCTTTTGAAAGCATGACTTTTCCTTTTCAAACGTATAGCACCATCAATCACATCGTATAGGGCAAGGTCTTTTTAAACATGGCCGGACCTTTAATCAGAAAGCCTTTTATACCAGACATTCATACTCTCTATCCGACCTGCTATCTGGGTATTATTCACCAGACAGCCGCCAAAGCGATATCCGCATTTGGCAAATGTTATATTCATCCCAGGCGAAATTGCACGGGCAATCGTGTATCCGGTCTGAATACCCTTTGCCGCAGAGGCCGGCTCCATATGCCGCAACAGGTGAAATGCCAGACCATGGCCGCGCCAATCGGGCAATGTCGCGAAATCAGTCATTTCGGCATTCCCCCCCGCCACGTCTTTTTCAGCAGAAGACAAGGCCACCAACTCCCCTTCCGACTCCACTCCGTAATAGTCCACATGTGTCTGCATCGTCTTTTCAAGATATGCCGGATCATCAATGGGAAACGGATAAGAAGGGAATACGATACGGTACAGCTCGCTCATTTTTTCTACATCGGCAGGAACACAGGGACGCAGCTTGAAAATTGAGTTCAGTTCGACAGGGCGGAGCGGAACAGAAGAACCCTTGCTTTCAGCCAGCTCCCTGATGGCGTCGAGCTCTCCTCTGTTTTCGGGAATGGCCCGCTGCTCATCAACGTATTTACCCAAGAATACAACGCCCGTTTCACCGTTGTAAAAGCCCGGAATTTCGGCTTCACAGCTATATCCAGCCCGGGTAAACGGAGCCATCTGATCAGACGGCACTTTAGCAAATATTTTCGTATATCCTTTTTGTTGTGCCAGATGATCGAGACAGGGAATCAGTTCAGAGGGGTCAGCATCACCGAGTTTCATAAGGTATATACGATGCGCCAGCGGACCGTGCTGCAGACGTGCCCCCTTCATGTTTTCCATTGTGTCCATTAGTGTTGTCACTATTGATCCCGCCCCTCTGCATTTTCTTTTGCCGTTTCAGAACCTCTCCCGGAGCGGTTCACGTCGGGTACAGCCAGCGATACCACTACCAGCAATACTGCAGAAAGCAACATACCCCATATGCTGGGATCCCACCGGCTCAAACGCTCTGAAACAGATAACAGGTTGAGCTGAATCGAGAGTGTGAGCAGACCGCCACCCAGCATGGCGCAAAGCGCACCGGTCGAACTGGCTCTTTTCCAGAAGAAGGCGCCCAGAGTGGGAACGAAAAGGCCGGAAACCATAAACGCATAGGCGTACAGAATGGCATCTAGAACGGAGTTAAACTGCGCTGCCAGCAACACAGCCACAATACCGATGATGAGAGTCACCAGCATAGACAGGCATATCGCCTTTTTGGCTGTGAGATCCCTTGAAAAGGACCGCTCGATCAAGTCATTTACAAAATTACCTGATGAAGCCATCAGGCAACTGTCTGCCGTCGACATAATAGCAGAGAAATAGGCGGCAATGACAATACCCGTAACACCGACCGGTAAAATATCGCGAATGAGCATGGGCATGGCCATTTCAGCTTCTGCTTCGGGAAAAACGACGCGCGCACACATACCGAGAAACACTCCCGTAAAAGCCATGATGGGATACTCGAACAAGCCGGCAATAAACCAGGCGCGCTGGGCTTCTTTCTTGCTCTTGCAGGCATACATGCGCTGATACAGCGTCATACCAATCAGCCAGATGGGTATAATCGTCACCATCCAGTTGATAAACGTTGAAAACTGAATATTGGTGAGTGAAAAGTAATGAGCAGGAAGAGATTCTCTTAAAGCACTCATGCCGCCAATCTTTACGAGTGTCACCGGTATGGTCACAGCAATAAGACCGGTTAGCAGAATAATCCACTGGGCCGTATCCGTATAAATCACGGCCTTAAGTCCACCAATGACTGTGTAGAGTACGGTGATGACCGCAATGATCAGCAATGAAAACATTAAAGGATCCATACCGAAAGGATTCGTCTGCAGAATAGTGGCTGACGCCAGTTTGGCCCCGGCCAGCATTTGCGCCCCTGTGAATCCGAGATAACCGACGCCGGATATCAGAGCGGCTACAAGCGCGACGCGACTATCGAAGCGGTACCGTAAAAAATCCGGATACGTGAACATCCCCATGTGTGCATCCACCTGCTTGATACGGGGCACAACAAACACCGCACTCAGCCAGGCACCAATCAACCCCGTAAACAGCAGCCAACTTCCGGAAAGGCCCATGGCAAACCCAACACCACCCAGCCCAATCGAAAAGCCGCCACCCACATCCGTCGCCACAATCGACAGCCCCACATGATGAGCACTGATGCTGCGATTGCCGATATAGTAGTCCTCTTTACTCTTATTCCTGAGAAAGTGATACACACCAATACCGAGAACACCCAGCATGTACAAACCGAAAATAACGTAGTCAATCCAACTCATGATAGCATACCGATTAGCTGTCCCTGCGCGCGTGACGCTCATTCTCGGAAGGCACCAGTGAGATGGTCTCATCATGATCACTCAGCAACATATCGATGCCCAGCGCCTTGCTTTCATCGGCATCTGCCAGATCGAGTTCCAGATTACACTGATCACACTTACGATTGCAAAAGATCGCCTCGTACGAATCAGGCTCCTGATACGTGGTAATGACTCCCTCGTAATTCCGGAGCACGACTTTATTGGTCGACCATGAAATTAAATAATTGGGCATGACGGGAATTTTCCCGCCTCCACTGGGCGCATCAATGACATAGGTAGGCACACAGAAACCACTGGTATGACCGATGAGGCTTTCCAATATCTCAATACCTTTGCCGACCGGTGTACGAAAATGATTCAAGCCCTCTGACAAGTCGCATTGGTACAGGTAATAAGGTCGGACCCTGTTATACACCAGTTTATGCACCAGTGACTTGATAATGCGTGGACAGTCGTTGACTCCGGCCAGTAAAACCGTCTGATTTCCCAGAGGAATGCCGGCATCTGCCAGTCTAGCCAACGACTTTCTCGAGGAGCCCGTCAATTCTCGCGGATGGTTAAAATGGGTATTTATCCAGATCGGATGATGTTTCTTGAGCATTTCCACCAAATCGGGCGTAATACGCTGAGGCAATACGACCGGTGTTCGCGTACCAATGCGGATCACTTCCACATGATCAATAGAACGCAACTCTCCCAGAATCCAGTCCAGCTTGCCGTCTGAAAGCAGAAAAGGATCTCCGCCGCTGAGTAGCACATCACGCACCCGCGGTGTCTTCCGAATATATTCAATACCCTTCATAATTTCTGACCGGGCGGGAATAGTATCTTGATCCCCCACTTTTCTCTTGCGCGTACAGTGCCGGCAATACATTGAACATACATTACTGACCAGCAGCAGAACGCGATCGGGGTAGCGATGCGTTACGCAGGGAGCCGGGCTGTCCTCATCCTCGTGGAGTGGATCGGCCATATCTGTTTTCATCACTTCCGTCTCCAGTGCTGATGGAAATGACTGTTTAAATACGGGATCCTGTTCGAGATTATTGGTGTTGATAAGGGAAAGATAATACGGTGTCACAGACATGGGGAATTTCTGAATGGTAATTTCAAAGGAATGCCGGATCTCCGGGGACAATGTAATACCCAGAATTCTTTCAAAGGTCTCGAGATCTTTGATAGAATGCTTCAGTTGCCACGTCCAGTCGCCCCAGTGAGTAGGTGTTGCGTTACTGTCAATGGCATCAATAATCTGTTCCTGCTGTTCGGATAATGACATGCATAGCTCCTTCGCATTACGTTCAGTTGTGTCGACATGGCGGCGGGCTCAACGAAGCACCTTTAATGAAAATCAAGGTCAACCACGAAGGTACCAACCTACAAGCTACAGGTATTAATTCAAGGGGTTTCTCGGAAGAACATCGCAAAGAACATCGCGGCTGTTATCTGGAACGCTCTTTCCAGCGCTTCATATACTCATCCACCGATAGTTTACCGTTCATTACCAGATCCAATTGGGGAAGTCCTTTCAGCACTCGGTACTTACCGCGATTAATAAAAGATATTCGTTTGATGTGTTCGAGCGCATCATTGCGAATATCTTCATCTTCGCCCGTAAGCATAACAAAATTGATGCTGGGATGCTTGTTACGATCGCTTCCGTAAAGATCTCTTACCATTCTGTAAATATGTTTTTTAATATCATTGAGCGAGTACGCCCCCGTCGTTGGGAGCGCTTTTGGAATCGGTATAGTGAAACCATTTTCTCTGGCAACCGTTTCCAGCCAGGCCACTCTTGCCGGCAATCCTTTTTTCTTCCGTTCAGCGTTCTCGCGATTGAGAATCTGCTGAGCTCGAATTTGGTTTTTACGGGCGAGTTCCTGCTCTTCCTGCGTCAGGGCGGCCTCGATCTCCCACTCGGCGATCTCTTCCTCCGTCCAGTCGTTATAGTCGATGGCCCCGGGATATTCACTGTCCAGGATGAAAACCACATCGGGTTTCATTTCGAGTGCAGCCTGCAGACCTATCAGGTAATAAAACTTATCCCATTTGGGGTTTGTTATCGGTTCATATTTCACCACCGCTTCATAGTTCGGTCTTTTGATGCCGATATTGTTTGCCGATTTATTAATCGGTTCCAGCCATTTTCCCGCCTCTTCTTTGTTCGAAGCAACGGCAGCCACCATATTAGACTTGAACGTCAGCACCTGTTTACTATCATATAGCACAACATTGAAAAGTGTAGCCGGGGACAGGTTACCGATGTTGTACAAAACGTCACGTTTTACAATATCATAGACCAGTAGACCGCCTTTTTCGTCACTCGCCATTCTGTATGCATCGGTGTTCATCAGAAATACGACTTTTTCACCCTTAGACTTTACGCCCATAAAATCCAGATTGGAGAGGGAAAAACCAAGACTGCCAGCGCCTTCCCCCAAGCCTCCGCCACCACTGCCCAGTATACCTCCTATATCAGCTCCGCCCAGACGGACATCTGGCATCGAAAAAGTGGGAGATGTTCTTTTCAACATCGTCTGCTTAACGGTAATGCGCTTATGCAGCTTGGGCTTTACCTTTTTCTGCATATTCTTCACTTTAACCGGTATTTTCAGCGTTTTGAGTTCCATCGGAGGGCGCGACCGTTTACGGCCTTCGAATTGCGGTTTTTCTTTTCGCGCCACATTGACGACCACCATAGAGCCGAGTGAGACAAACAGCGCAATATGTATCAGCAGGCTGATGAGCGCTGAATTCCTGGTCCAATGCTGTTTCTTAGTTGGTTGTGTCATACCCTGCTCACTCTTCCATCGTAAACGATATATTCTTAATATCCGCTCCCGCACAGGCATTCAAGACATCGATAATCCGCTTGTGCAAGGCCTGATCAGCGGGCTGAATGGTCACGACTGCATCCTGACCCAGTGATTTGGAAGCCTCTTTGTAAAGGCTCAGCGTATCTTCAAGAGCGGGGAGAAATCGTTCATCTTCCTGGCTGTATATCCGGTTATTCATCACAATCTGACCTTCGCTCCAGATTTCGATGACCGCTTCATCCGGCATATCCAGCGGATCCGTCTGCTCCACCTGCGCCGGCAACGATATACTCATATCAGCTTCCTTTTTGAGCAGCGTGGCGGATACCATAAAAAAGATTAAAAGAAGAAACACCACATCAATCAGCGGGGCAATTTGCAGATCCACCTTCTCTTCAGCCATTTCACGCAGATTCATGCTTACAGCTCCGTTTCAAAAGTAGCGAAAATGACGTCGTTCATTCCGATTTCAGAGCAGGTTCTCATCACTTTTTTTACATCCTGATAAGGGACCTTTTCATCGGCCCGGATATAGACCTTGGTCTGTCTTCCCGATTGCAGATCTGCTTTCAGATCGGCCTCCAGCAGATCGGCCAGATCCTGCAGGTTCACTTTCACCTGACCTGCATAAATCTGTCCATCAGCGGTGATGGACAACATACGGCGGTCGGCATCACTTTCGGGCACGACTGACCGATCGGCCACCGGTATGTCCACATCCACCTTGTCCAGCTCTTTCACTGTGGAGGCGACCATAAAGAAGATTAGCAGCAAAAACACCATATCAATCATAGGTGCCATCTGGACTTCGACTTCTTCTTGTAATGGCAGTTTTATATTCATCTGGCTATCGGCGTGTTATACATGATCCTTTGTTTCAGCAGGCAGTTTACCAATGCGTAAATCGTCGAGCAGAACTCCTAACTGTCTCCCCATAGTGGCCACAATCTTAATAAAATCGCTCTTGAAGTAGTGATAAAAAAGCATGGCCGGGATAGCAATAATCAAGCCGGTCGCCGTCGTCACCAAGGCTTCACCGATGTTGCCCGCCAGCTCAGCCGGATTGCCCATGCCTTTTACCCCGATCGTATTAAACGCTTTGATCATACCGGAAACCGTACCCAGCAATCCCAGCATGGGAGCGACGGCCCCGATGATTGAAAGATAGTTAATGGGCTTCATATAGGCGGTCATACGCTCTGTCGTCGCCTCATCTATGGCCTCTTTTACATTGGCCAGCTCCAAGTCGTCGGCGCCTCCGCAGCGCTCCAGACCGGCACTCAGTACATTCGTAAACATCGATTCGTTGCCACAGGTTTCAAGGGCCCCTTTGATATCACGGGCCGCCATCTGCTTTCGCAATGTCGGCATCAGGTCGGGCCGCAACAGCTTTTTCTCTCTTAAGGCCATGAAGTTCTGCAGGGCGAATGTAAGGGTTCCCAGCGAGAACAAGCCCAGTGGTATCATGGTCCAACCGCCCTGTCGGATCATTTCCACAAAGGTCGTCCCTCCCGTTTCGGAGGCCTCCACTGCCGATTCAGTGTCCTGGGCAAATACGCCAACTGCGCCCAGCATTAGAAAAGCACATACAGCCCATCCCCATACCTTACTCATTTTATACCTTTCAATCATCATCACTACTCCTGATTTTCTATTTGTAAAACTTCCTCAATTGCTTTTTCTTCACGCTCTCTTAATTTTTCTTCAAGCTGTTTCATTTCATCATGTATATGAGAGTTACTGTAAAAAAAATTAAACTCCTCCACCACTTTCAGACCGGCTAGAAAATGATCGGCACGGCTGTACAAATCAGCGCTCATATGCAATGCCGAGGGCATCCATTCATAATCATCGCCATGGAACGCAATAATGCGGGCAATCACTTCCTGGGCCTCCAGTAACTGCCCCTGCTGCCTATACCATTTTGCCAGGATATAGGAATGGATGGGCTCATCGTACATTTTATCAATCGAGACACCCTTTTCTTCTAAAATCTTCTGCGTTCTTTCCAGATCCCGCTCTTCCAGCGCGGCGAGAGCCCGGTAGCTGCTGGCCAGAGAGTGGGAGCTATCAACGTCTGTCATGGTCAGAAGCAGGTCTGCATACATCTTCACCTTTTCATTGTGCTGCAGCCAGTAATGGGCTTTCAGCAGGTTTACCACCAGCGGCTGCACATTGTTTGGTAACGAAAGATAGGGCGTCAGAGGCTCGATCAGCGGTTCAACTTTTTGGATCAGGTCCTCGTATTTACCATCCGTATACATCCCCTCCAAATCCGTCACATTCACCGGAATTCTGAACACCACCTCTTCAATCGAATCGGGCGGAAAACTCAACTCGTAACCGCGCACATTATCCATAAGTGTCACCAGATCGCTGTCTATGCGTTCCAGTGACATATCTTCGTATGTCTGGCCGTTGTCGAGCACGATGATCGCCCGCACACCGGCTTGCACAACGCCGCCGAGGGCGAAGCTGATCGCCACCAAACCTAGAAATGTGTTAACGTGTTTCCTCATTGACATTCTCACTTCCAACGAGTTCCTGTAATGCAATCTGCGCTTCTTTCAATTCCGGACGACCTACGATAACGGGATTGTCCAGCATATCGCGATAGGTGTTGACAATCTCCTGCTTCCTATCAGTCGCCTCACGGTCCTGCAGCAAAGCCAGCACCTGGGCACTTCTCATATACGCTTTTGCAACCCATTCGGGATCACCATACAGCACATATATCCGCTGTAAAAAACCAAAGCCTTTTTGCAGTTCACCTAACTGGATAAAGCACTCACCCATCCAGTATAACGCCTCTGCCGTGAGCGGACCTTTCCACGCCTTGACAGAAAACATCATCTTGT
Source organism: uncultured Verrucomicrobiota bacterium (assembly GCA_964464115.1). Taxonomy (GTDB): domain Bacteria; phylum Verrucomicrobiota; class Kiritimatiellia; order CAYTQP01; family CAYXEW01; genus CAYXEW01. The sequence continues at coordinate 4,558 of CAYXEW010000032.1, read as the reverse complement.
ATTCCTCGAGCGCTTTTTCATAATCACCCGACAGGCGATACGTATCGGCATAACGCTTTTGCGCCCAGCCAAGGTCAGGGTCATACCCGAAGCGGGACAATACCTGATCATCAATGAGTACTCTTGCCGCTTCGATAAGCCCCTCGGCCAGCAACCTCTCGGATTCAGCTTTGACTACATCTACAATAAGATCGGACTCCTCAAAGTGTTCGAGGAAGTGCTGATAGATCGATTCGACTAAATCAAACTGTTGACGACGGACCGCTTCGCGCGCCATAAAACCCAGTGTGGAAGGGGCTGCATCCACTATATGGGCTTCGGAGACGACATCCGGCACAACCTCGCGAACGGCTTCCGGGCCGCTCAAATCTGCCCAAAATGTTTTCAGTCTGAGGTCCAGTGTTTTATCTCCTGACGGTCGCTGGGCCAGCTGTCCGAGGCGCCGCAAAAATTGATCCCATACCTCGGGATCCTGCAGGACGAGCACTTCACGTTCAGTCATAATTTCATTCACAATGAGGTCCACACCGACTGCGTTCTTGTCTTTTCCATAGTCGACAATGACATTGAGATAGGTATCCAGGCACTGCTCCATATCGCCCCGGGCCTTGTGAGCCTTACCAATCCAGTAATGGGCTTCCGCATAATTTCCCAGATCTCCGTACACCGTTAAGTAGCGGTTCATCAGTTCAATGATTTCATCGTAGCGATCCTCCAGCTCCATCATTTCCGCGTGCCTGAACACGGCATAGTCCGCCTGGCCCTGAGTGGAAGCACTTTCGAGGGCTTCGCTGTAAAGGACCTCCGCCTCATCCAGGGCCCCTTTGCTGGCCGCGATATCCGCCGACAGGGACTGCACTTCTGACAGCAGCATGCTGCCGGGATAGCGTTCCACAAACCGTTCAAATACAGAGCGGGCTTCTTCTACCCGGCCCAGCCCGTACATTGACACCCCCGACCGGTACAACGCATCCTCAGCAAAACTGCCATCCGGGTATTTATCAAGGTATTGATCAAAAGCCTCTTCCGCTTTTCTGTAGTGTCCATTGAACAAATGACACATCGCACTCCAATAGCGGGCCGGCGGAGTAATGTCCGCTCCTTCATCCAGTTCCACGACCTTGTCAAAATGGTAAAAGGCGCTGTCAATATCCTGATTTTTGAATGAGATAAAACCTTGCAGGTAATGCAGCCGCCCTTTTGCCTCACGGTCCAAGTGTACGTCTGCAAGACCTTTTTCAACCGTTTCTTTCACCTTGTCGAGCTGTTCTCTATCCATATACTCCTGTGCAATCAGCATATAGACATCGGCGCGATGGGCACCCTCTGGAAAAGTCTCAAGATATCGATTGCCCTGTTTGATGGCCCGATCCATTTGCTTCATTCGCATGAGTGCGCCAAAACCCATATACAGTCCGTCATCGGCATGCGGCGTTCCGGGAAAGAGATCGTAGAAACTCTGAAACATGAGGTATGCTTCCCAAAAGCGTTCCATTCTCATATAGATATCCGCAATCTGCATCGTGATATCTAAATCGTAATCATCCACACTTTCGATCACGTTGAGCTGTTCTCGGGTCTCTGCAATTTCACCCCCGATTTCACGGCGACGGCGAAGGAATCCTCTGCGGTTATCAATACCGGGTCGAAAGGTAGCACCTTTTAGCTGCTCCAATTGGGCGATACGTTCCTCTAAATGGGTCTTCAATTCCTTCTTCAAAAAGACAAGGCGGTACAGGATCAGCGCCTTGGTCAACTCATTTTTATCCAGATTAATGCGCCCCCCTTCCATCAGTGCCGCATTAAGCGCAACATTGTAGCGGGCTCCACCACGACTCAGCGCCGGAATAAACTGAAACAGTTCATCGTACTGTTCGAGCTTGACCATGGCCGTCACCAGAATAACAGCCGCCACATCCGATGCTTTGCGATTGGCATCCTGATTAAAAACGTACCGCATAGGTTTGACACAGGCCTCCCACTTTTCCAGCCTGTATAGTGCTTCGCCCAACAGTTGATGGGCCAGCAGGTTTTGATCCTTGGCTAGGGCACTCTCCTTCAGCAAATCGATGGCCGTGCGTTCGACATCTGACCATTTATTTTCAACAACATAGGTTTCAGCTAGATAAAAGAGGGCTGCAATGCGCGACTCACCTTTCGGGAAATCCCGGATGTAAACCTCGAGCTGACGGCGGGCATCGTCATATCGTTCCTGAAAGAAATAGCACTGGCCAAGGCTGAACGTTGCAAAATCGACCGTACTCTTCGCCTCTTCATCGTCGATATTTTTCAGGCGGAGAATAATCTCTTCCAATGCCGGAACTGCATCGCTATAGTGCCCTCCGTCCAGCCGTTCAGAGGTATACGACAACAGTTCTGAGGTACCCATATCTTTCGGTCTCAACGATAGAGCCCCCTCGCCGGAAGACTCCTGGCCCCACAACGGGGCCACCAACAGACTGGTCATTATGATAGCTATAAGTACTCTGGCAGACGTAGTTGACATTATGCTAGCGCGGGCCCCATAGGGCAAAGCCTCAATTGTTATGAATACGTAAATGTACCGTCAGGATTTAATGAGATCAACTTAATAATTGAACGGTTAAAACAGAATGGTATACATCCATTCTTTTACAGGCATTTAAGATTAACAGTGAAGTTGAACTGAAGTCCATCGGAATGGAGAATCTCACTATGCTTTCTTTTGCTATTTTATGTTTACTGCTGGGATTCGGTCACCTGTTACGGTGCCGCTTAACGCTGCTGAAAAAACTGTATCTGCCCTCCTGTGTTGTGGCCGGTCTGCTGGGGCTACTCATACTGCAAACTTCCAAGGCCGCCGGAGTTCCTCTCCCTGACGCCTGGACACTGGGCTGGAACAAACTGCCGGGATCGCTCATTAATGTGGTATTCGCCTGTCTTTTCCTGGGTGTGGCGTTACCTAAATGGTCCACGCTCTGGAAGCGCTCCGGCCTACAACTGGCTTACGGTCAAATCATCGCATGGGGCCAGTACGTCATCGGTATCGGGGCATGCTTGCTGTTGTTGGGCCCCCTTTTCAAGGTTCACAGACTTTTTGGAGGCATTTTGCCGGTTGGTTTTGAAGGCGGGCACGGCACGGCCGGCGGCATGGGGCCTGTTTTCGACAATCTCGGCTGGGCGGCCGGAAAAGATTTCGCCCTGACCAGTGCGACTGGCGGTATCTTAAGTGCGATTATCGTGGGAATGGCACTCATAAACTGGGCTGTACGCAAGGGGCACGTCAAGCACATCAGTCAAAGAGTGAAGGATGAAGGCGACATGGAGGAAGCGCTGACACCTGACCAGCGCCCCATTGCCGGACACCTGACCGTATCCAGTGACATCATCGAAACATTCAGCCTGCAGTTTGTCGCAGTCGGTTTATCTATCCTGATCGGCTACCTGCTGAAGAACGGACTGTTGGCGCTGGAATCCACCATGCCGGCACTAGCCGAGAAACGACTGCTGAGCAGTTTTCCGCTTTTCCCTTTGTGTATGATCGGCGGCCTGCTCATTCAAATGATGGAAGAAAAAGTTGATCGAAGCAATCTGATCGACCCCGGCTCTATGCGTCGCATTCAAAATACAGCTCTCGATTTTCTTGTCGTGGCGGCTATAGCAACGATCCGACTGGATGTCGTCGCAAGCGGTCTGTTGCCCCTGCTCCTGCTCATTGGTTTCGGCATCCTGTGGAATATTTTCTGCCTGACTCTGCTTGCGCCCCGTATCTTCAAAGATGCATGGTTTGAGCGGGCCATTGCTGAAATGGGACAATCAATGGGAGTGACGGCTACAGGGCTGCTGTTGCTTCGGGTCGTGGATCCCGAATACAAAACCGAAGCAGCTGATGCATTTGCCTGTAAGCAAATCATGCACGAGCCCTTTATGGGCGGGGGGCTGTGGACCGGTATGGCCATTCCCCTGATGGCCTCGATCGGTCCGGTGGCGGTATTCGGCATCGCCACAGCCGCCCTCGTTGCCTGGCTTTGCATCATCTTTGTACCGCGTCTTATTTCACGGGTGTGATTCTGTAATAAAATAGCCTTGCCAATCATACAAAAGTGCGTATGGTTTTACTAAATCAGTAATGAGTGGCATGACAGTTATCCGGGTTACCAACCAATACGAGATAAAGTAATCTGTGCCGGAGTGGTTCTGGCGCTGTAATTGCGGTGCTTATTGCGAAAGAAAAGTGAGATAGATATGAGTACGAAGTTATACGTGGGCAACCTTTCCTACGGAACCACAGAAGATGATCTACGGTCCATATTTGAGGAGGCCGGGCAGGTTACGAGCTGTTCGTTGGTCCTGGACAAGTTCACCAACAAATCGCGCGGTTTTGCGTTTGTTGAGATGGGCTCCAAAGAAGATGCGGAAAAAGCTATTGAAAAGTGCAACAATCTTGAATTTCAGGGGCGCACACTGGTCGTGAATGAAGCTCGTCCACGCGAACCCCGTCCTCCCCGCAATTTTGACAGCTACAGTGGCGGCGGATATCAGGGCGGCGGTGGCGGCGGCGGCGGTGGTCGCGGTGGAC
>CAYXEW010000031.1:0-24389 GCA_964464115.1 uncultured Verrucomicrobiota bacterium | reverse complement strand
TATAAATCCATGTTATTCAATACGTTATACTCGTTATGGCGTTTTTTATCCTAAATTCGGCCGTTGCCAAGTTTACCATAGATGCGCGCTCGAAGGTCATCTGGATACGCACGCCTTGGCAAAAAAAGCTTCGGCTGGAGGTCGGGAAGTTTTTTACACCTGTACCACTGTTTTCAAATCTTTAACTGCCGGATACAGGTTCACGCATGTGCTGCCGCACGGGAACGCGACCCTCCATTGAAGCGCCGTACCGGCGGATTCAGGCAGGGCTGTTCATTGATGGCGACATACACCGATCCCTCCCCCAACAGCTGTTCCAGCTCCTGAATCAGTTGTGCATGGGGCTCTACATAATACTGCCGCCCGGCTTTGATGAATATTTTTTCACCGCCCGGCTGGATGATACAGAGAAACAACGGTATTTCACCCGGAAAACGTCGAACCACTTCTTTTATGCCGGATAGTTTTTCCCCGTCGACCACCGCTGCGGGCAGATGGATGCTGACCTTTTTAGTGAAGCGGGAAGACACCTTGCTGAGCGGATAAACCTCTGAAGCCAGTAATTTCAATTCATTCCCGTTACTTTTTTCGCCGCAGATCATAACTGGGGCCTCATCCTGCAGGTGGACGCCATAGCTTTTAAAGGCATTGGGAAAAACGACCACTTCAATGGAGCCGTCCAGCATTTCCAGTGTAAATACCCCCATGGGCTCAGGCGGTTTTTGCCGCGTATAACGTTTTTGAAAATGGGTGATAAGCCCGCCCATGCGCGTAACGCTTTTTTCCTTCAAATCTTTGAAGGTGGCCGATGTACTCAGATTATAGTGTTCGAGTATCCACTGGTGTTCCGTGAGCGGATGTCCGGAAATATAGAACCCGAGCAGCTCTTTCTCATTGCTCAGCATTTCGTGATCAGCCCAGGGGGCGGCTTCGGGCAGGGAATCCTCTGTGGGGTCTTCGTCGGATCCCTCGTCCAGCATGGAGAAGAGGGAAACCTGTCCGGAGCGCTTGTCTTTTTGAATAGAGGCGGCCCTTCCCAGAGCGAAATCAAGACCTTTGAACATGCGCCCGCGGGATATATGACAGAAATCGAAGGCCCCGCAACGAACCAGGCTTTCAATGACCTTGCGGTTGATATCCCTTTCCGTCATACGCATGCAAAAATCAACCAGCCCTTTAAAAATACCGCTCTCTTCCCGTTCTTGTATGATGACTTCAGCCGCGCCCCATCCCACATTTTTTATACCCCCCAATCCGAAGCGTACGCTCTTTTCATCCGGCGTAAACCGAAGCTTGCTGGTATTGACGTCCGGCGGCATCACGTCGAGCCCCATTTCCCGGGCCTCTTCAATAATGCCTGGCAATTTATCAAAGTTGTTCATTTCGCTGGACATCAGGGCCGCGACAAACTCAACGGGGTAATGGGCTTTCAAATATGCCGTGCGGTACGAGAGAATAGCGTAGGCGGCACTGTGCGATTTATTGAAGCCGTATTTTGCAAAACTCTTGATGCGGTCAAAAATGCTCTCTGCCAGTCTGTTTTCAATACCGTTGTGCTCGATGCAGCCCTCCACAAATTTGGCGCGCTGCCGGTTCATGACGTCTTCATCTTTTTTTCCCATCGCCCGGCGCAGGATGTCTCCCTCGCCATAGGAAAAGCCCGCCAGCACTTTTGCGGCCTGCTGGACCTGTTCCTGGTAGAGCATAATACCATAGGTTTCATTGAGCACGGGTTCCAGCAGGGGGTGGTCATATTTGATGCTGACCTTGCCGTGTTTGCGGTCGATATAGTCATCCAGCATCTTCATGGGGCCAGGCCGGTACAGTGCAATCATCGCGATAATTTCTTCAAACCTGGTAACGCCAATCCGCCGGAAGAGATCCCGCATCCCCTTGCTTTCGAGCTGGAATACACCCACGGTGTCCCCCCGCGCGAGTAGCTCAAAGGTCTCTTTATCGTCCAAAGGTATGGCTTCAAGATCGAGGTCCAACCCGCGCGTCTCTTTTATATTTTCAAGGGTCTCCTGGATAAGGGTCAGGGTGCGCAAACCGAGAAAATCCATCTTGAGAAGCCCAATTTGTTCCATCGGCTTCATCTCAAACTGGACGACGGTCTCGCCGTCTTTATCCCGCGCCAGCGGCAGGATTTCAATCAGCGGCTTTTCCCCAATGACAACACCTGCGGCGTGGACGCCGGGATTTCGGGGTAGGCCCTCCAGAATTTCAGCATACTGCATTATGCGCCTGGCATTTTCATCGGTCTTGACCGTCTTTTTGAATTCCGGGTTTTCAGCCATGGCTTTTTGAAGCGTCATGCCCGGGTCTTCCGGGATCATCTTGGCCAGTTTGTCACACTCGGCAAAGGGAACCTCTAAGACGCGGCCAATATCCCGTATGACCGTTTTGGCCCCCAGGGTGCCGAACGTGATAATCTGCGCCACTTCTTTTTCGCCATACTTACGTTTCACATAGTCGATGACTTCGCCGCGACGATATTGGCAGAAATCAATGTCGAAGTCCGGTGGGGATATGCGTTCGGGATTCAAAAATCGCTCGAAAATGAGGTCGTATTGCAGCGGATCGATGCCGGTAATGCCCAGGGCATAGGCCACAATACTGCCCGCGCCCGAACCGCGCCCCGGCCCCACCGGGATGCCGTGGTCTTTGGCGTAATGGATAAAATCCCAAACCACTAAAAAATAGTTGATATAGCGTGTTTTCTCGATGACACCCAGTTCGTGATAGAAGCGGTCGGCCACGCGTTTTTCGCGCTCATCAGCGGGGCTGTCAATATCTTGAATACCGTAGTGCTTCCGAAAGCCGTCTTTGGCCAACTCGATCAGATAGGCCTTTTGAGTCATGCATTCCGGCACTTCGTAAACGGGAAAATGCAGGGGCGCTTCCTTGCCGAGCTTGAGTTCCACATTACAGCGTTGCGCAACCTTGACGGTGTTTTCCAGCGATGAGGGCTCATCGCCGAACAGATCCCACATCTCGTCAGATGACTTCATATAAAACTCATCAGACCCAAAGCGCAGTCGGTTTTCATCGGAAATGACCGTTTGGGTCTGCAGACATAGCATCACGGAGTGTGCCTCGGCATGCCCCTTTTCCAAATAGTGGACATCATTGGTGGCAATCAGGGGAATGCCTGTACGCTTTGAGACCTCCAGGATGCCCGGCAAGGCCTGTTTTTGGTCTTCCAGCCCGTGGTCTTCAAGTTCAAGAAAAAAGTTGTCAGGACCCAGGATATCCACGTACTCGCGAGCGACCTTTTCCGCTTCATCGATATACCCTTGGTAACAGTATTCAGCCACCTCGCCTTTCAGACAGGCCGAAAGACCGATCAGCCCCCGGGCGTGTTCGCGCAACAGCTCTTTGTCGATTCGCGGCTTGTAATAGAAACCCTCGAGAAAACCCCGGGACACCAGTCGTATCAGATTGGACCAGCCCTCGTTGTTCTCTGCCAGCAGAACCAAGTGGCTATAGACTGACTTTGTGTCCGTCTTTTTTTCAAAACGGCTGCCGGGGGCCACGTACATCTCGCATCCGAGAATCGGCTTAATGCCCTGCTGAATGGCCTCCTGGTAAAAGGTGACAGCTCCGTACAGAACGCCATGATCCGTAAGGGCAATTGAATTCATTTTGAATTCCCGGGCCCGCTTTACCATATCTTTAACGCGGCATGCACCGTCCAGCAGGCTGTATTCAGAATGAAAATGTAAATGTGTAAAAGGTCGTTTCTCCGCCACGGCTCCACCTTCTGTTCGCTTTTATTTGTACTATAACGGCTTGGCTAAAAGGAGTAAACTCCCGTCTGAAAAATTGTCGGCTGGCAGCGGCAGAGGCTTCCGTGTGGACGTTACCTCTTCTTTCTTAACTGGGTGGCGGAAAGATCTGCAATGGCCAGCAGCAACATGAAAACGAGCAGGGGCAGCACCAGAACCAGCAGGGCTTTGCCCGTCTTTACTCCCAGTATATAAGGCGTAAAGGGTCGCAAACCGTATACGATGTAGGACAGCAGTAACCCGCCGCCCGTACACGCAGTGCCCGCAGACCAGACGACTACTGTCTTGGCAAAGGAAGGTTTTGCCCGGATCGGCGGCTTTCCCATGATATCACCCCAGTCGTCAGCGCCGGGGCGCCCCGCACGCACCAGGGCAGGGTAAAGCCAACCCCCGATAGCGGGAATAAAAAGAAAGTGTTGCAACAGCAGCAGGCTGGCCGTGTAAGTGAATGGATACAGGTTGAGCACTTCGGTGCCAAAAGCCATAACAGCGATATACCACAGGCTGGCCAACAGGGATACAAACAGAAAGCGCAGGGTGTGTGAGCGATCCGCGGCATGACGGGTTTTGTTTTTATGCCGGCCATGGATCTCCCAAAGTTGATGCGTCATCAGACCAAAACTGATGGTCGCAACGAGCCGGAAAAAAGAGAGCGGGCCGACCATTCCGCTAACGACATCGCCGGCCAGCATGCCGGCTGCCGCCCCCATAATACCCGCAGGCCCCCAGAAAAGAGCGCCGAGGGGAATGACCGAACACAGGGGGTTGAAGGGAAGGGTATAGGGCAAAAGAGAGGTCCCTGCAAAAACCCATCGAAAACTGAATACGACCAGCAGCAGCATACTGAAGCGGCTCAAAAGCTGCGGGTGAAGCCAGAACGTCCAGAGACTCTTAAACAAAACCGATGTTCTACTGTGTGTTAGCACCCTCGCAACCCCATTTCAGTTGTTTTGATACACAAAAGCGATATCACATTACTTCAGTTTATAAACGGATAATGCAAGTATATCCGGATTCAGATGACCGACGCGGTCCTTTAAAACTAGCCAAAAATAGTTGAACCTAAATGAGGTTAAATCCGTCGCCCTAACGGGGCTTTACTTTTGGCTGACACCTGGCAGCGGTCTGACTGATTTACACAACGGCTACAAAATTAACATACTATCGCCATAACTGAAAAAACGGTATTTTTCTTCAACCGCTTTGCGGTAGGCTTCCATGGTTAAATCAGTACCCGCCAGAGCACACACCATCATTAATAGAGTGGATTTCGGCAGATGAAAATTGGTCAGCATCCCGTCCACGGACCGGAAGGTGTAGGGTGGATAAATAAAGAGATCGCTGCGCCCGCTGTCAGCTCTCAGTTCACCGTATTTTTTGCAGACGCTCTCCAGCGTGCGAACCGATGTGCTACCCACGGCAATACACCGGCGGCCACAATCCTTTACGCGCCGGATATCCCGCACTGCCGCTGTCGTCAACTCATACCATTCATCGTGCATCCGGTGATCCTGCAGCCTGTCGGTGCTCACCGGACGAAATGTCCCCAGGCCCGTATGCAGCGTCAGAGTGGTTTTTTGAACCCCCACCTCTTCCAACTTCTGGAACAGGCGTTCTGTGAAGTGTAGCCCTGCCGTGGGCGCCGCGACGGCTCCCGGATGCTTCGCATAAATCGTCTGGTACCGCTCGCGTTCTCTCAGTTCTGACCTGTGGCCGTCCGGGTCGAGGTCGTTATTTCTTCGTATATAAGGTGGCAGTGGTGTAAATCCCTCTTCATCCAACATTTTTAAAATATCCACCGCTTCTGTAGCCGGGGGCGTTGAAGCCGAAATCGCGCCCCCCCCCACTTCAATGACGGCCTCCCCCCGATCCCCCTCTTCTAGGAAGACCGCCACTGCGCGCTTTTTTCCGATATAAAAAGCTTCACCCGGCTTGGGACGATTGGATGATTTCATTAAAATGCGCCAGCGGTTATGACCCGACGGTTCGAGAAAAAGAAGTTCTAGGCGCCCCCCCGTCTGTTTTTGTCCAAAGATCCGCGCCGGTATGACTTTTGTATCATTCATGACGAGGAGATCGCCACCCTCCAGAAGATTGGGTAAATCACCTGTTACATAATGCTTAATGGTGCCGTCGGAGCGATCCAGCACCATCATGCGTGACCGGTCGCGCTCTTTCAGCGGTTCCTGCGCGATAAGATTTTCCGGGAGCCTGTAATCAAAATCTGCGGTTTTCATTTTACGAAATTATTTTATGCAAATATAATCGTTAGTAGTTGTTGACGGTTTTCTACAGAATCCGCTATGTTTATGCCATATTTAATTGCGCGTAAAAATGAATTAGGAGATGTGCATGAAAAAGAAATGTTTGGGTTTTACTTTAGTTGAGTTGCTCGTGGTGATCGCGATTATTGGTATTCTGGTTTCGTTGGTCCTTCCCGCCATTCAGGAAGCACTTATGAAGGCCAAGGCGTTAAAGCTATCAACATTCAGCCGCAATCTTCATCAGTATCTGGTCGGCAAACAGACCGAAGATATTTATGTAACGACGGGCACCTTCTGGCCGGATGACACCTATTCTGACAGCACGACCTACTTCAAAGACATGGTCGAGCAGGGCGTTATGGATGTTCAATTTTCCTACTTTGCCGCGCCTGGCATGGTGGCCGCCAATAATGCCGCCGATTTTACGGCCGACAACAATGGGTGGTGTGTTACACAGAATGCTCAGGACAATCCCGATACATCCCCTATGTTTTATCTCAAGGATTTGGATATCGATACGCTCGGTGACGCTCCCCAGGATGAAAACACAGCACCTACCTGGATTGCTGATTCCGTCTTTAACGGAAAAGCCTTTGTTTTCACAACGGTGGGCGGTCAGTCTTACGTCCTGTTAAAAAATGACCTGAAAGCTGCCAACTTCTATCAGCTCTTCAATGTTATGAATCCTGCAGGAACCAATGCGCTGACCAGTACTGTATTGCGCCCTTAATAACCTTTTACATTACTACAGCATTTACAAACAACCGCTTCGGACTTAATCTGAAGCGGTTGTTTTTTTATCAACTCAACCGATGGTTTGAATTTTTGTGAGGGCGGAACCAGTCGCCGGAAACGCCGACCTTTGGATTGTGTCTTGTCGGCCGACTTACACACTGTAGCTTGAGACGAAAGTCGTAAACGCATACTGTGGAGACTGACGGGGCCGAAATGAATGACCTTCAATATGGCTGTTTATTTCGTTCGCTGAGCGGGCTGTAGCCCCGCCCCGGGCGGTGAATGAAGCTGGTACGTGGAGAATAATTATGTGTGGTATTGTCGGATATATTGGATCAAAGGACTCGCCCCCCATTCTCATTGATGGATTATCCCGTCTGGAATACCGCGGCTATGACTCAGCGGGGATTGCCGTGTGCCGGGATAACACCATCTACTGTCAAAAAGCCGTGGGGAGGCTTTCTAATCTTGAAAAAAAATTGGCCGGTCACCAACTTGAAGGTGCGTTGGGTATTGGACATACGCGCTGGGCTACGCATGGCGAACCCTCGGAGCGCAATGCTCATCCGCACCTCGATGCATCCGGCAGCATTGCCCTGGTTCATAACGGTATCATAGAAAATTACCAGTCGCTCCGGAATGAGCTGGAAGAACAGGGATATATCTTCACATCGCAAACCGACACCGAAGTGGTGGTACACTTACTTGCAGTTGAATTAAAAAACGGGGCCGCCTCCATGGGAGAAGCCCTGCGAAGTACGCTGCAAAAAGTGCGCGGCGCTTATGCCCTCGGCGTGATTCATAGCGATCAGCCGGACACGCTCTATTGTGCAAGAAAAGGAAGTCCTTTGATCATCGGTATGGGAGATGGCGAAAACTATATTGCCAGTGATGTTCCCGCCATCATCAACCGTATTCAAAAAGTCATCTATCTCGAAGATGGAGAAATAGCAGAGATTCGTTCAGAGAGTGTCAACATTTTCACCCTCTGCGGCGAAACGGTGAAACCGGAAATCAAAAACATTGAATTCCGCTCTGAAGATGCCGAGTGTGCGGGCTTTGAAACGTTTATGCTCAAAGAGATACATGAACAACCCCGCATATTGCGCGATCTATATGCACAACATGTGCGCGATGACGACACCCTTCTCATGGAAGACTTGGGCCTTGGCAGCGCCTATTTCAGGAAACTTAACAGGGTGATGATTATTTCCTGCGGAACGGCCTATCATGCCGGCATGTTTGGAAAATACCTGCTGGAAAACCTGACCGGGCTGGTGGTGGAAACAGACCTGGCCAGTGAATTTCGTTACCGGGATCCCAAGATTGATCCGGGCACCCTGGTGCTGGCTGTATCGCAGTCGGGGGAGACAGCAGACACGCTCGCCTCCGTCAGAATGGCAAAAGAGTGGGGTTGCAAAGTGCTGGCCATTTGTAATGTAGAAGGAAGCTCTCTCGTTCGCGAAAGCGATGCCGTTTTCTATACCCGCTGCGGGCCCGAAATTGGTGTGGCCTCGACCAAGGCCTATACGGCCCAATTGATGGCCTTTATTCTTATGACGCTGTTTATTGCCCGAAGCCGGCGGGAATTGCAGGATGAAGAGGTTCGGGAGTACTTAAGAGAACTGAAAACAATTCCCGACGCCTGCCATTATGTGATTGAGCGCAAGGAAGAAATTAAAATGGTGGCTGAAAAGCACCACGATGGTCCCAGTTCACTGTATCTCGGAAGAAAGTTTAATTTTCCCACAGCCCTTGAGGGAGCTCTTAAAAACAAGGAAATCTCGTATCAGCACGCCGAAGGCTATGCGGCGGGCGAAATGAAACACGGCCCCATTGCGCTGATCAATGAATATCTTCCCGTCATTTGCATTTGTACGAAAACCAGTGACGAGGTGTACGAAAAAATGCTTTCGAATGTCAAAGAGGTAGAGGCGCGCCACGGTCGCATTATCGCTGTGGCGACCGATGGCGATGAAGAGCTGCCCCGCCTGGCTGAAGATATTCTGTTTGTGCCGGACGTGCGGGATGAATATTCGCCGCTGGTCAATGTCATCTGCTTGCAGTTGTTGGCTTACTATGCCGCCCAGGCTCGCGGTACCGATATCGACAAACCGCGCAATCTGGCCAAAAGCGTAACGGTCGAATAGTATATGCCGTCACCTATATAAACTGAGAAAACGGTAGGTCACTTTTTTATTGAAACAAACGATGTAAAAACCTCAGATGGGTTCATGATGGTTGATTGATATGAATATCCACACCGAAATATTTTTTGGAAACACCCTGAATCAATGGATGGTGGCTGGCACCGTCTCACTGACGGTCGCCATCACTCTGCTGTTGACTCGTTTTGGCGGTTGTTTCCTTGCACGCCGGTTGAACGGTCGCGGAACGAAGTCCTTTAAAACGCTCTTTTCCGCTATCGGAAAGAATACTTCCTACCTGTTTATCGTGGCGGCGGCTCTGTATTCAGGCAGTCTCTGCCTGGTGATGGCTACCGGGGCGGCCCACTGGATTCGCTCAGTAGCCATGATCACCCTGTTAATTCAAATAGGACTATGGATTAACGGTTATATTTCAGCGCTCGTTCAGCGCTACGAGCGGCTGCACCTGGAAGCCGAAGCGGGCAAGGTGACCACCTTCCGCGCGCTCGCCTTTGTGGGGCGGATCTTTATTTTTACGCTCGTGCTCGTAGTGGCCCTGGACCAACTGCCGGGGGTAAAGGTTTCCGCCCTGATTGCCAGCCTCGGGGTCGGCGGTATTGCCATTGCCCTGGCTCTGCAGAATATCCTCGCGGACCTGTTCGCGTCGCTTTCTATTTCATTGGACAAACCGTTCGCGCTGGGTGACTTTATTATCGTGGATAACTGTCTCGGTACAGTCGAAAGTATCGGCCTGAAAACCACTCGCATACGCAGTCTTTCCGGTGAACAGCTTGTGTTCTCCAACAACGATTTACTGAAAAGCCGCATACGAAATTATAAGCGCATGCAGCAAAGGCGCGTACCCTTTACCGTCGGGGTAACGTACCAAACCCCGCCGGAAAAACTGCGCAAGATTCCCGACCTGTTTAAAAAACAGCTCGAATTATTTGATGATGTGCATTTTGACCGGGCCCATTTTAAAGAATATGCCGCCTATTCGCTGAACTTTGAGTTTGTCTATTTTATCCATACATCCGATTACACCCGATACATGGATATCCAGCAGGCGATCAATCTCGGCCTGTACGAAGCCTTTGAAGCCGAAGGCATCGAGTTCGCCTATCCCACCCAAAAAATCTATGTGGATTCGGATAAGGACGAGAAAGCATAAGCAATCCTGCTGTCTTACACAGTCATCGCAAAATCAGGGTGATCAGCCGCAGCGCGGCAAAGCTCGGATGAAGCGTGGCTTCATCCCCGCCGGCATTACCAATCAGCGCCATGACAAAACCCTGCGCTCCACAATAAAAAAGAAGCCGATGCGGTGGGGTTTCTATGATCCGCTATCCAACGTCAGGATTATTTGCATTTATACCCCCATGGGGTATATTGAACTTGGAGTATTGAGATATGATCAAAGGTCATAAAACGCAGCATCACGAGCACGATGCTAGGCTGGCCCGGATTGAGGGTCAGGTGCGAGGGGTTCGCCGTATGGTGAATGAGGGCGAGTACTGCATTGATATTATCCATCAGATCGAGGCGGTTCGTTCGGCCCTCAGATCTGTATCTTCCAGAATTCTGGAAAAACATCTGTCGCATTGTGTGGCCGATGCGATGCGCGGTGAAAACAAGGAAGAGGCCGAGCAGAAGATCTGTGAGATTTTGAAGATTATCGATCTCAGAAAGTAACCTGTGTAAACAAACCAAAGAAAGGAGTACTTCATGAGAAGTCTGAATACAATACTGGCGGCAACATCAGTCGTCATAGTGATGGGTGCAGTCGATGTGTTGGCCGGTGCCGGCTGCTGCGAAGTCGAAGCAAAGAGGTCCGCAGCCGTGGAATTGAAGCCGCAGACGACTTGTCCTGTGATGGGCGGTAAAATTGACAAAAGTCAGTATGCCGACGTGAAAGGCAAGCGCATTTATGTTTGCTGCGCCGGGTGCATTGGCAAAATCAAGGCCGATCCGGACAAGTATATTGAACAACTGGAAAAGGACGGCGTAAAGCTCAAAGTCGCCCCCGAAAAGAAGTAGTGCAAACCCTTTATTGCGCGGGGGGTATCCGAAGTGTAGCTGATTGTTGCCCTTTCCCGGCATATTTTTTCAGGGCTGTTACAGTATATGAGAGTGTTCAGTAGTATAAATTAGAGGCTGTTATGAAAAGTAGACTGTTTGTTATGCTTTGTTCTGTCGCGCTGTTGTCAGGCTGTGCGACAACGGGGAGTTACGAGTCTCGTGAGGAAAATTTCGCCGGTTATACAAAAGTCGCCCTGACGGTTCATGGTCTGAGCTGTCCGCTGTGTGCCAACAACCTGGACAGCCAACTCGAAAAAATTGAGGGAGTAACCGACATTTCAACGGATTTGAAAAGTGGTACGGTCACGGTTTCACTGAAAGAGGGCCACACGGTCACATCAGAAGATTTTGTCACCGCCGTCAAAAATTCAGGGTTCACCCTCAAAGGTGTGCGCCCTGTTGAGGCTCAATAATGAGGTTTGAGCCGTTTTTAATTCGTTATTCGGCTGTTGCTGTTCTGCTGTTCACACTTAATGGTGTTTTTGCCCAAGAGCCTGCTTATATGGGTGCCGCCACGCATCCTGGCCGCGGACAGTTCTATTCCAGAATGCTGCTCAGTTACCGTGCCGGCCGCTCGGATGGGAAAGCGCTGGCGTTCAAGCTGGCTTATGGTGTAAACCCCCGGCTGGCCCTGCTGCTCGATGTCGATGCACGCAGTGGTACGCAGAACGCTGAAGATGACGCCGGGTTATACCTGACATCGTTTCAACTCAAACAGCGTATCCTTCAGGTGGACCTAGGCCCACTCAACACGTGGAGAACATCAGTTCGCCTGGGCCTGGCCATTCCGGGCGATGTGCGCATGCAGCGGGAAGAAGACGTGATCCCTAGCGCCGGGTTGGTGTCGACTGCAATCCTAGGACGTCACGGCCTGAATGCGGAAGCGGAATGGCACGGTTATGCGGAAGTGGAAAACGCATGGCTGCTGAACGGATCTTACCTTTATCGCCTGGCCCCGGCCGAATACAGTATCGAAACCCGGGGCGCATGGTATACGATGACGGAACTGCTTCACGAAATGGAAGACGGGGGGGCGAGCCGCACAGATATCGCGCTGGGTCTGCTGTATGAGGCCAGCCGTTGGGCGGCCGAAGTCAGCCTCCTGCAACCGTTGGACAACGGACCGGAATCCTATGATTATGAAATAACGGCCGGGTTCCGCTGGCTGCACTGATCACTGAGCAATTAAATATGATGGAGCAGGCTTATTATAAGGTTCCTCATAGAATTTTGTGGAAGATGAAAAATATTTCAAAATATTGACGGTTAATAGAAAGGTCCATTGAAGCAGCAACTAAACCTAAATTCGGCAGTTGCTAAGTTTGCTATAGCTGCAAGACTTGAGGGCTTTGGCTATAGTAACTATGCCAAAGCCCTTGTAATACAGAAGATGCGGCATTTTCAACGCGCCCTGTGGGTAAAAAACGCCGTTGCCTCATGTGCTGGGTTGCGATATAGATTTCAAATCCTATTTTCAGGTATAATATTCATTACTCATTGCTATTAATTACATTACATTCGTTATGGCGTTTTTTATGAAGTATGAAAACTAAACAGGCTCTACCAAAAAAACCGATGCAATAACAGTTCCAGCTTTTACGGTTGCCTTTGTAGGGCCGGCATGGTCGAAAACCTGACAGCCGCTGCGGAAAGGTCCTTCAACCATTTCCGCCCTACTTATCGACAACGATCAAGAAACGCGGATCGCTCTTTTTGAGATCCTTTACCCACTGCAATGCCCTCGATCAATCCACACAGATCATCTTTTGCCGACCTATACCAGGCCTTCTTTCAAAAGGGTTGTGCGAAAACTAGGCCCTGAGTCTGCGTATAGCATGCATCGGAAAACGGTTGACCGGCATATTGATCACTGAAATTTGAGTATCCAGTCGCGCAGGCCCTGCATAATCATTTCAAGGGATACGGTGCCGACAAAAAGAGCTGTAATACGCCCCATAATCTCGATATATCGCTGAATTAACGCCTCTCGCCGCGGCTTCACATAATCGTGCATGGTTTTCAGAAGACGCATGATAATCAGCGAAATGAGAATAGATGATATCACCGCCGCACAGGCAACGGCTGAATTATGCCGTTCCCCGATAATGACACTGGCACTGATCGTTCCCGGACCAATAAGAATCGGCATGGCAATAGCGCCCGCCACATGTTCGGATTCACCGCGCAGCAATTCTATGGCGTTGGGACCCCGGAAGACAAACTGCAGTCCAATGATCAGAAAGACGATCCCTCCGAATATTTGAAACGAAGCAAATTCGGCATGAATGACCTTAGAAAAAACGGCGTCACCGAGGACGGCAAAGCAGCACAAAACAGCTGTGGTGATGAGACCCGCCCGGAGCAAGACGCGCCCGAATTGGCGGGCATCCAGCTTCTGTACGACATCGATCAGATAGATGATCACCAGAAAAGGGTTCAACAAAACGAGCAATAACGCAGTTGATCTGAAAAATTCATTCATATCTCATCCTTTGTCTCAGCCTGCGTCTCCCACTGTTAACGATGTTTTTCTCTCATGCAATGGTAAACACCACACCTTTCGTATGAAAAATGACGATCGTCATTTTTCATACGAACTTCGGGGCGTCCCACGGAAGTCCGTATAGCGGCATTATTGACGCTTTGCATCTGCCTCATTGGGTGTGATTTCGGCCCTCATGCTGGCGGGTAATGTGCACAGGTATTCCCAACTGCCGGATATATTCTGATGGTTTATGCAACAGGAAGCCGGAAATCGAATGGAAACCACAACACAACAGCAAGCCGGGAGTCAATGGCGTTTTTTATGAAGTATAGTCTAACCTTGATTATGCACGCCTTTTTCTGAATGACGGTTGGCTTCGCGATCGGCGCGCGCCGTAATGACCGCCCCGTTGACCCTGTCGGTTGATGGATCCGCCCGTTTTATTGTTTCGATTGTTTTGGGTCGTTTCGCAATGAAAGGTGTGTAGCGCATCAACAGGAATCGGCCGGCCTAGTAGCTTTTCAACGTTGTGCAGCAACTCCCAGTCCTCATTGCAACAGAAGGTGACGGAGGCGCCTTCAGCTCCGGCGCGGGCGGTTCGTCCAATGCGGTGGACATAGGTTTCAGCTTCCATCGGTATGTCGTAATTGATCACATGCGTTATGTCATCGACATCTAACCCCCGAGCAGCCACATCGGTGGCAACCAGTACACGGAACCGGCCCTCCTGAAACCCTTTAAGCGCCTTGGTGCGCGCTGACTGTGATTTATTCCCATGAATCGCCGTGCTGTGGATGCCGACGGCATTCAGCTTATCGGTCACGCGGTTTGCCATATGCTTCATTTGAGTGAAGACCAGCACTTTTTGTTTATCGGGGTTTTTCAGAAGATCCGCGAGAAGCGGGGCTTTATTTTCTTTTTTTACAAAGAGCAGGCGCTGCTTGATTCGGTCCACCGCCGGTTTATCCGGGGCGATGCTTATTTTTACCGGATCGGTGAGCATCTGTTGAGCCAGTTCAAGTGGTTTTCCAGTCATTGTGGCAGAGAA
This sequence comes from uncultured Verrucomicrobiota bacterium, assembly GCA_964464115.1. Taxonomy (GTDB): domain Bacteria; phylum Verrucomicrobiota; class Kiritimatiellia; order CAYTQP01; family CAYXEW01; genus CAYXEW01. Next base: position 9,843 of record CAYXEW010000031.1, on the reverse strand, counting down.
AAAAAGCGTCTGTCGCTTTGCCGGAACCGTTTTCAAAATGCGCTGAATGTCAGGTATAAAACCCATATCCAGCATGCGATCCACCTCATCGAGGACAAAAATACTGATGTGTTCGAGGCGGACATATCCCTGATTCATCAGATCCAGCAACCGGCCCGGCGTGGCGATGATTATATCGGTACCCCGTTTTAATGACGTCACTTGATGATGTTGACTCACGCCGCCAAAGATGACGGTATGGCGGATAGACAATTTACGTCCATAGGTTGTTGCGCTATCTGCGATTTGAGCAGCCAGCTCGCGCGTTGGCGCAAGAATCAGCGCTCGCGGATACGTTGATGGATGTGCAGACTTCTGCTCATAGAGGCGTTGAAGTAACGGCAGCATGAATGCGGCTGTTTTTCCGGTACCGGTCTGAGCGCATCCGAGAATGTCACGACCAGTCAGCGCAGGAGGAATGCCTTGCTCCTGGATGGGTGTTGGATTCACATAGCCTTCGGCGGCGATAGCCTGCTGTATAGGCGGAATCAGATATTCAAAAGCCCCTGCCGGCTTCTCAGCGCAGGAGGTCTTCACAGACCTGTCAGTATCAACGCCTTCTGGGCGCATAGAGTTTTTCATTTATTTTTTCCCGGTCCGGCTTTTCACTAATTTATACCCGCCGGACATATGGGGAAAAATTACACCTCGCATTCACACAGGAGGTGTTTGATGACGGGCGCATCATCGTATATCTCAGACAGGAGTCAACACAATCCACCTATTTTATTATCATATGATGATCGGCGTAATTTCCATATAGGGCATGCATTAAAAAAAGAAAGGTTCACCACCTGTTTAATGCCGGCATATTAAGGAAGCAAGTTACCCAGCCATTTCCGGTTGCGCGCAAAGAGCCGATAGAGCCGATCACAGATGGGTTTCAGCACCGGCCAGCCGGTGGGGGCGTAGACCCAACCCCATCCGATGGCGCGATAGGCTGCGCGGATCGCCGCCATCGCTGTCAACATTTCACCTTCGACGGTAAAGGCATGCAGCTTGCCATCCGCCGCTTCCCTGCTGATACCGTACGACTCCGCATTAAAATCAGGGGCGCTGATATCGACAAGGTTCAGAGCTTTACCCCCGTCACGTTTGCGCATCCATCCCACTTCCCGCCGACAGACTGGGCAGGCGCCATCATACAACAGTGTCAATTGAGTCATGCTGCAATGTACCCCGGTTCACGATTACTGCAATCTGTTTTTGCACCATCAGAGAAGTCTGTCGATTATAAAATAATCTGCGTTGGATGCCGCTATCATATAGATTCTGGCGCTCCTTGATTCCGCTCCCTCATGCCACAGTAAACCTATATTCGGCCGTTGGAAAGTTTGTTGTAGATGCGTGGTCGAGACCCGCTGGCTATGAATGAGCTGTGTGATTCGCTGCGGGCCAACTGCTCTTTCTAGGGTAAAATGACCAACCCGCATTCGGGTTGAAATGCAGCCTTCATAGATTTCCTGAAGCCGGTTGTATTTGAAGATATATAATGAAAAAAACGTGGGTAGATTCGTATTCAAATTGACGATCGTCAATTTGAATACGAATATTGGGGTGTCTCGATAAGAAATTCAGATGCACTGTTTGTAAACGATCTTTTTCAAGCTCTCAGGGATGAAACCACTATTTACCGTGCCATCATGGATTTTGAAACCCTGCTGTCCTTCGATCTGTATCCGCCCACATATAAAGGTCGATGGATGCTGAACATTCATCGGCAATTCCAAGATTATATCAAGTCATGTATATATAAACATCCATCATCAACAGCCTAAGATCTAACAAAATACTATGACGATCGTCATAGTATTTTGTTAGATAATGGGCTATAGAACGACTTTTGACTCCATTAGGGGTATATCTCAGCAGAAATCTGCATCAGCTTCTGTATGCTCTAATCCTTCTCATGCGATGGCTATGCATGAAAGTTTCATGTTTTATCTGTGTAAATCTCTGTCATCTGTGGTTAAAAGACGTTCGCATATGATTGATTTTGTTAAAGTTCATAAGCACTTCGGCACACAGGATGTGCTGGTAGATGTTTCGTTTCGCATTAATGAAGGCGAACGGGTGGGCATTGTCGGCCCTAACGGTGCCGGCAAGAGTACCATTTTCAGTTTATTGAGCGGCGAAGTTTCTACGGATGCCGGGGATGTGGTTCTTCCCAAAAATATTCGTCTGGGGCATCTACATCAGCAGCTGAAAAGCTATGAAAAAGAGGACTCTCTGGTTGAATATGCTGCCGACTCCCTGCCGGAACTGAAGTCTATTCATGCTGAGATCCTGAAGCTCGAAAAAGAAGTTCAGAGCCTTTCCGGTGATGAAAAAAAACCGGTGATGAACCGGCTGGGCGACTTGCAGCATGAGTATGAAGAGCTGGGTGGTTATGAAATGAAAACCCGCGCAGAGATCGCTCTGGGGGGGTTGGGTTTCGATGAGAGTGATTTTTCCAGGCCGTTTCAATCATTCAGCGGCGGGTGGCAGATGAGGGCCGAGCTCGTTCGCACGCTGATTGCGCAGCCCGATATTCTGATGCTGGATGAACCCTCCAATTATCTGGACCTGCCCGCTGTGGAGTGGCTGCAGCGCTTTCTCCGCGGCTTTGGCGGCACGATGCTCTTGGTATCACATGACCGTTACCTGCTCAAATCATTGACAAATGCCACACTTGAGATTTGTGGGGGGCAAGCGGTTAAATATGCCGGTGGCTATACATATTATGTAAATGAGCGCGAGCAACGCCGCCAACAACAAGAGGCTGAATGGCGCAATTATTCAGAGAAGAAGGCTCAGTTGGAAAGTTTTATTAACCGCTTCCGCGCCAAATCCACCAAAGCTTCCCAAGTTCAGAGCCGTATCAAGATGCTGGAAAAAATGGAGCAGGTACGGATGCCGCCCCGGGCGCCGGATCTGTCACATCTGCGCATAGCGGCGCCTCCGCACTGCGGGGCCCACATACTTCAGTTAAAGCAGGCGGGTTTCTCTTATGATAATGATCACTGGATTTTCCGGAAAATCGATCTGGAAATTCACCGGGGCGACAAAGTAGCCATTGTCGGTTATAACGGTATGGGTAAAACTACGCTCTTGCGCATACTGGCCGGCACCCTTTTATTGAAGGAGGGCGATCGAAAAGAGGGACATAAGGTCGTGATCGGCTATCAATCTCAGAATTTTGCTGAAACCATGCCGCCAACTAAAAGTGTACTCAACATCATTCGTGATGCTAATCCGCATATAACGGAGAAAGAAACCCGCACGCTGCTGGGCTCCTTCGGTTTCAGTGGAGACGCCGTTGATAAAACCTGTTCCATCTTGAGCGGTGGGGAAAAAATTCGCCTGGCTTTTGCCCGCATCTTTATTAATCCGCCCAACTTTCTACTGTTGGATGAACCGACAACGCATCTGGATGTATACGGCCGGGAAGCCTTGGAAAAGGCGGTTCGCGAATATCCCGGCACGGTCTGCCTCGTCAGTCACGACGGCGATTTTGTGCGCGGCGCGGCCGAAAGCATCATCAGCATCGATCATGGGAAGGTTCAACGTTTTTCAGGAGGTTATGATTATTATCTGGAAAAAACGGCGGGAACGCCCTCCGCTGCACAGCAGCAGGTTCAGCCGACCGTAGCGGGGCCGGCAACCGATAAAGACCTGCCGCCGTTGCGTGGTAAGGAGCTGCGCAAGTTGCGTGCACGCGAGCGTGAAGAACGAAAAGTGTTGAAGCGTATTGAACGGGAACTGGAGGCGTTGCAGGATGGCATCGCTACGCTGCATGCGGACATGGCATCAGGTAACCCCGACCTCGATTATTCATCACTCCATATCGAAGTCGGTAAATTAAAAAAGAAACAGGCCGATCTGGAAAAGCGGTGGCTCTGCGAATCTGAACGGCTGGGCCTGTAAAACGGGCGCGGGGCGGCCTGAGCAGGTCAGACGAGTGTGTTAAAGATGCGGTCGCCCGCGTCACCGAGACCAGGGACGATATAACCCGATTCGTCCAGCTTCTCGTCCACCGTACAGACATATAACTCGACGTCGGGAAACTTTTGGCTGATGGCCTCTACTCCTTCGGGTGCCGCGATTACACTGAGCAATTTTATCTCTCTGACACCCCACTGCTTTACGGCGCTGAGCGCGGCACTGGCCGAGCCGCCCGTCGCCAGCATGGGGTCTACCACCAGTGCCACATCGACGGGTGATGATTCCGGAAGCTTTTTATAATAGGCCACTGGCTGCAGCGTTTTCTCATTGCGGTAATACCCCAGATGCCATATTTCGGCATCCGGAATTAAGCTCAAAACGGGGTCGACCATGCCCAGCCCCGCGCGGAGAATCGGAACGAGACCAATCCTCTGTTGCAGCGATTTACCGGTGGTCTCCGCAATCGGCGTAGGCACTTTTATATTTTTTAGTTTAAAATTTTGTGTCGCTTCATAGGCCAGCAGGAATGTCAGGCGATAAATGGTTTCCCTGAACTGAACCGGTTCCGTTGCCCTGTTTCTGAGCACGGACAGATGATGAGCAACTAAAGGATGTTCCAGTGTCTTGACATTATGCATCACTCTTCTCCCAATAAAATGCCTCTGCAAACCCTTCTCTTTTGCTGATCTTGGCAGTCAGTATGCATTTTCTCTGTTAACAAATGTTTTGGCCAGTATTTTAAAATCAAAAGCCAGGGACCAGTTCTCCAAATAGTAGAGATCAAATTTTATTCGTTCTCTGACACTGGTGTTTCCCCGCAACCCATTGACTTGCGCCCATCCCGTCATGCCGGGACGGGATGCATGGCGGCGCATATAGAGGTTGACGTCTTCTTTGAACTGATCCACAAAATGGGGGCGCTCCGGGCGTGGACCGACGAGGCTCATATCGCCCTTCAGCACATTCCAGAACTGCGGTAATTCATCGAGATTGTGCCTCCTCAGAAAACGTCCGACCGGCGTTATTCTGGGATCATCCGGCGTTGTCCAGACGGGACCGGAGAGCTCTTCGGCATCCGAATTCATCGTACGCAATTTGTAGAGGATGAACACCTTTCCCCGACGCCCACACCTCTGTTGCCGATAAAAAACGGGGCCCGCTGACCCCCGCCGTATCAAGGGGATACATACCAACATAATAGGAATAGACAGCAGTAGGCCGATCAGACTTCCGATTAAATCCTCAATGCGCTTGCTTACGCGGTTGGCATAATAGTCCAGCGGCCACTTGTTCAACCCCAACAGAGGGATACCCTCTACATATTCTACCGTCATGGAGCTGGTCAAGACGCCAAAAGTATCCGGAATCATGTGGAAATCCGCCATATTCCGCTCACAGGCCAGGATGATATCCACCATTTGCTGATGAGACAGGCTGCCCGGATTCGCCAGAATAACTTCGTCAACAGGATACTGCTCGAGGAGCGCCGGAAGCTCTCCAATGTGGCCGCGAACCATCTTCTTATCGAGCGATGAGTCGACCTCGGCATGGTCAATAATCAGGAAGGCTATAATTTCACTGCGCAGCCTCGGCTCCCTCTTGAGTGAGTGTTGCAGGTCGGCGGCCATTTGGCCGGTCCCCAGTACAACGACTTTTTTGCGACGTCCCTGATACTTCGCGTAATGCCGCTCCATCTGAAAGAGGATATTGCGCTCAATAATAACCAGGAAGGTCGTCGTGAAAAAAGACACCCCGATAGCTAATCGGGAGATGGGCGGCTCCTGGTTATCGAGAAAGGCGGCCACAATGCAAAGGAGTATGCTTACGCCCGACGCCCTTACAATACGCGGTATCTTTTCCGTATAATGCCCCGATTGCGGTCGTTCATAGAGTCCCAGCCAGCGGAAAACGACGAGAAAAAGAACGACGCCCACAAGGGCGGCGAACAGATACGGGAGGCGGTTGGGCAATCCTTTGTGAAGGGCGAGCCAGCCAGAATCAAAGCGAATCCAGATAGCTAGTACAAAGCCGGCGAAAACGGCGATCGCGTCTGCCGCCACCGCCGCCAGGCTGCACTTCACATCAAATAAATCCCGCTTAAACATGAGGTGAATGAGTGGATACCGATTGTGGTTCCACATGTTTTCCGATAAACTGTTCGATTCGTTTGACCGCAACCTCGAGATCTTCCAGGGAGGTCGCGTAGGAGCAGCGGATAAAGCCTTCCCCGCATGCTCCGAAAGCCGTGCCGGGCACGACGGCCACCTTTTGATCCTCCAGTAAACCAAAAGCAAATTCCTGTGAACTCAATCCTGTTTTTTCAATAGAGGGGAAAATATAGAAAGCCCCGCCGGGCTTATTGCATTCCAGACCAATATCCGTAAGCGATCGATATATATAATTGCGCCTCCGCCGATATTCGGCCTTCATTTCCTGTACATCCTCATCGGCGCGGTTGAGCGCTTCGATGGCCGCTTCCTGACTGAGCGACGGAGCACACAGCATGGTGTACTGATGTATTTTCATCATTGCATCGATATAGGCTGCCGGACCGCAGGCATATCCCAGGCGGAAGCCCGTCATTGCCCAGGCCTTTGAAAATCCGTGAAGGAAAATGGTGCGCTCGCGCATACCCGGCATGCCGGCAACCGGGCGGTGTTTTATATCGTAGGTAAGCTCGGCGTAAATATCATCGGATATCACCACCAGATCATGTTTTATGACCAGTTTTACAATATCCTTCAGGTCGTTTTCGAGGATGGTGGCCCCCGTTGGATTGTTCGGATAATTGAGCAGTAATACGCGTGTTTTGTCCGTTAGCTGCTCTTCGAGGGCTTCCGCCGTGAGCCGAAAGCCGTTGTCCGCCTTGGTGGCAACGGCTCGCGGAACGCCATGCGCCATACGAATGAGCGGAGCATATGAAACGTAACAGGGTTCATGATAGAGCACTTCCTCGCCGGGATTGATAATGGCGCGGATTGCCAAGTCCAGAGCTTCGCTCACGCCGACGGTAATAATGGTTTCACTGTTTGCATCATAGGACAGTTCATAGGTGTCATGCAGGTACCGTACAATCCGGTTTCGAAGTTTAGCCAGACCGAGATTGGAGGTATAGTGGGTGGCTCCTTTTTCGAGACCGAAAACGGTAGCTTCTCTGACGTGCCAGGGCGCATCGAAGTCCGGCTCGCCGATACCCAAACTGATCACGTCCTGCATCGTGCTGACGATCTCAAAGAAATCCCGAATACCGGATTTGGGCAAGGCGGCAATATGGTCAGCTATATGACTAGGGTGAGACTTTGAGGCGCTCATATTCATCCTCGGCTTCCATTAAGATCCCATTGTATTTATAGGGCTTCAACATAAAGGCTGTCGACGTGGCCTTGACGCCTTCAATCGTCGCCAGTTTCTGGCTGACAAAGGTGGCGACATCTTTGAGCCCTTTTCCCCTTACAAAGAGCAGCAGGTCGGAATCACCCGACATCAGAAAGGCTGACTCCACTTCGGGAAAACGGCTGACCCTGAGAGCAATATGATCGAAGCCACCCTCCCTTTCCGGGGCAATTTTGACTTCAATCACCGCCGTGACCACATCGGTATCCAGCTGGTCTTCGTCGACGATCGCCTGATAGCCGCGTATAATGCCGCTCTTTTCGTACTCTTCAATTTTTGCCTTCACTTCACCGACGGTCAGATCCAGCATCTTGGCCAGGTTCTCCGGCTTTTCCAGCGCGTTGTTTTTGAGCAGTTTTAATAATTCATCCATCGCCTATCTCCATTTAGCAAAGCATCGAACCAGTTCTGGAGCGAGCGCCACATCCTCACGATTCAGCACGTATAAATGGATGCCCGGCGCGCCCTTTTCAAGTAAATCTTCAATTTGTCGCGTTGCCCATTTTATGCCTGCAGCGGCCGCAGCGGCCGCGTGCTCGCCGGCGTCCTGAAGGTTTGCTTCGAGTTGATTTGGCATCGAGGCGTTGCACATTTGTGTCATCCGTTTGGCTTGCTTGAGTGAAACAGCCGGCAGGATACCGGGCAGAACAGGCTGTTTAATCCCGATCCCGCGGCAGCGCTCCACAAAATCAAAATAGACATCATTTTCGTAAAAGAGCTGGGTAGTTACAAAGGCCCCCCCGGCATCCAGTTTTAATTTAAGATGGGTGAGGTCGACTTCCGGGCTCGAGGCCTCCGGATGTGTTTCCGGGTATCCGGCGACGCCGCAGCAAACATCCGGATACATCTCCTTAATCAGGGCCACCAAATCTGAGGCATGGGAAAGCCCTTCCTCTGCCGCGACAAAGGTGTCCAGGCCTTTGGGCGGGTCACCGCGCAACGCCATGATATTACGAAAGCCCTGTTCATACATGCTGCGAACCGTCTTTCTCAACTCATCGCAGCTCGCCCCCACGCAGGTCAAGTGAGGCATTATGTTTTCAAACCCCTCCTCATCCAGCATACGGCACACCTCGGCAGAGCGCGCCTGTGTCGATCCGCCTGCCCCATACGTGACCGTTACAAAATCGGGTGAGGCCGCCCGCATCTTCCTGGAAGCCTCCTTCAGCAGTTTAAAATTTTCTTTATCTTTTGGCGGAAAGAACTCAAAAGAAAGCAGGGGTTGCGCCCTCTTTTCAATGAGCTCCTGTATGGATTGCTGTGTTTTCATGCCATCCTTATAACAAAAAAATCGCGGCCGTACAGGCCGCGATTTCTTTATTCTGATTCTTCGCCAACCTTAGATCGCGTCTTTGGCCGCTTTGGCGAAACGGAAGACCAGCTTCTTGCCGGCAGGTTTTGCAGCTACATCCATTAATTCGCCGGGCTTGAAAGGATTCGGAACACCTTTTTTAGCTGGGCGTTTAGGTGTTTTTTTAATCGTCACCTTGCCGAGGCCGGGAAGAGGAAATCCATCTTTAGCGCCTTTGAGTGCCTGTTTTGTCAGGGATTCAAGAGCCAGCTTGGCCTGTGCTTTGGTGATTTCGGCATCGTCGGCTATTTGGGCGATAATTTCGGTTTTTGTTTTTGCTTTAGGCATATTTTTTCTCCTCAATCGGTTAACTACTCTCGGGTATTGCTCCAAGCAAACCCCTTGTTTACATTGAACTAAATCGCACAAAAGTGCACATAATGCAATTATTTAGTTACGATTAATGTCGCTGTTTTTACGGCATATAAGGGATCTGTTGCGCGTCCTTCTTGACGCCCGTAGAAAACCTAATAGACGGTGTGAAGGAAAAGGCCGACGACTATGCCGGTCACCATGCCGAAAAAAACCTCCAGGCGCGTGTGACCCAGGAGTTCGGCCAAACGGTTTTCTGAGAGATGATGCTCCTTGAAAAGTTCATCTACCATCTGGTTTAGAATCTGGGCCTGCATCCCGGCCGCCCGGCGCACGCTCTGTGCATCAAACATGACGACCCCCGCCAGGATCGCCGTAACGGCAAACAGCGGTGAACCAAAGCCAGACCGCAGGCCTACCGATGTGGCCAGACCGCACACCAGCGCGGAATGCGCGCTGGGCATACCTCCCGTGCTGACCAAGGTGCGAAAATCAACGCGCCGCGTATGGATAAAGGTTTGCAGCATTTTAACAGACTGGGCCACGAGCCAGGAGACTACGGCGGTCCACAGTGATATGTTTGTATACCAGGGAGTATTAAACATGTCTCTACTTTTTCATAACGGGCACACCAACATCAATCATTATTTGAACAGTTACTTCACATAAGGCGCATGTCACTTCTGCGGGGATCTCGACAACCGACAGAGCAGGGTTTATTGAAAAATCAGGATCTCGGGGCGACCAACAGGGTTTTTAGGTACTTTTATGGAAGCCTACAAGAGGTTCCGGCAACTGACGGACCGGTGGATTGAACTTTCAAT